>NZ_VMMZ01000045.1:0-12760 GCF_013277475.1 Streptococcus sp. k-628 | reverse complement strand
CTAGCTTCCTAGTTTGCTTTTTGATTTTCATTGAGTATAAAATACAAGAAATACCTCGATTTTGAAGTCGAGGTATCTTTTTTTTACATTTGGACAATCTTGCGATAGCTTCTTGAAGTAATCATAAAAATCAAGACATAGGCGATGAGGAAGATAGCGCAGATAGACAAGGTCACAATCAACATCATAGTCGTATCCAGTACACCAATCACTTTTAAAATCAGACTAAGCATATGGTAGGCAAAGGCTAGATGTAGGAAGGCAAAGAGCAAAGGAAGGAAGAAAACAGTTAAAACCTGTTTGTTGATGGTTTGCTTGATTTGCTTTTGATCCAAACCGACTTTCTGCAAGATAATAAAGCGTTCACGGTCTTCGTAGCCTTCAGAAATTTGTTTGTAGTAGATGACCAGAACAGTTCCGACCATAAAGATAATGGATAGGAAAATACCGATAAAGAAGACACCACCAAAGAGGGCACTCATCTGAGAACTAGCATCTGATAGATTGCTACCATAAACATAGCTACCTTCCGTGTTTAATTGAGCATTAAATTGATCGAGGTATTTATCATACTCGTCAGCGACCTTGAGTTGTTCTTCTTCACTGGCATTTACATTTATGCCACCGTAAAACTGATTATAGATAGCCGAATCTGGGAATTGATCCAAAAAGGCTTGTAAATCAGGTACAACAAGGTAATTGTAATCAGCAGTCAAAATATTAAACTGATTTGGGACATGGTTGACAATAAAATCTTTATTAAATTCTTCTTTGACAGAAAATTGATGATCATTCAGAGTTAGAGTTTTCTGTTCTTTAACTCCCTCATTCTTGGCAAAGAGTCCGACCTCATTTCCTGATAGAGACAGTTTTTGACCAGTCATATTTTCATAATCTTTTTGGTCAAATACCATGAAAACTGTTGTGGGTTGGACACGATTTTGTCCTTTTTCAAAAATAGTTAACTTATTTCCTTCTTGGTTTGCAACACCAAAGTAAGCGTAACGAAGAACTTCTTTCTCTTTGACACTATAACCTTTGTCACTTGCAAACTGGCTCAAGAGTTTGTCCAAATCTTCTTTTTCAACATTTTGCCCTGAAACTCCAAAATCATGAGGATTTAGAACTTTTTTAAAGCTTTCTGCGGAATTGAAAATGCTTGTCGCTGCTGACATGGTTACCAAAACCATTGTTGACAAGATAGCGATGGTTGCTAGTCCAACTGCATTTTTCTTCATACGGAAAATCAAGTTGGAAACAGAGATGAGGTTATTAGGTTGGTAATAGTATTTCTTATTTTTCTTTAAGATTTGAAGGAAAACGGTAATCCCTGCATTGAACAAAAGATAGGTACCAAAGATAACCAGTAAAACAGCTAGGAAGAAGGTTGTTAAGGCTGTAAGAGGATCTTTTACCGTAAGGGCAAGATAATAGCCAATCCCTAAACTAATGGAACCAAGAATGGTTTGGAGAGTTAGGAAACGACCTTTTTTCTCTCCACTAGCTTTCTCACGAGAGAGCTGGAGGGCATTCATACGGGCGATTCGAAGGGCATTCAGGAACATGAGGCCTAGGAAAATCAAACCGAAGACAACAAGTACTGTAATGACAACTTTCATCTGGAAGGTAGCGACCAGCTCAACCTTCAATTTCATCAGTTTGAGCAAGAAAGCGAAAATCAACTTATCAAACAAGGCTCCAATACCGATACCTGCTCCAACAGTTAGAATCCCAAATAGCACTAACTCCTTAAAGGTCATACTGATCAGGTGACGTTTCTCCAAGCCCAACATGCCATAAATTCCCAGTTCCTTGGAACGGTTTTTCATAACAAAACTATTGGCATAGAGGACGATAATGGCTGACGCAAGGGTGACGACAAACATACCAAATCCAAGTGTAGCCTGAATGGTTGTTCCTCCACGGATTTCAGCAATCTTTGGATTGAAAGTTAGAGAGTAAAATAGATAGGTGACAGTGACTGCTAATAGAACAGCTAGTGCAAAAGGATAATAGAGTTTGCGGTTTTTAATCAAGTTCGATACCGCTAACTTATTGGTTAATCGAAACATACTAATTCACCTCGCTTGCCATGACAGTCAAGGTGTCAGAAATTTCTTGGAACATCTGACGCTCTGTTTTTTCTCCACGGTAGATTTGGTTGTAAAGAATGCCGTCCTTGATGAAAAGAACACGTTTAGCTCGGCTGGCCGCAGCTGTTGAGTGAGTTACCATAAGAATGGTTTGCCCGCGCTCATTGATTTCATCAAAAACATCAAGAAGTGCTGCAGATGATTTGGAGTCAAGAGCTCCTGTCGGTTCGTCCGCAAGGAGAATTTCAGGTTCTGTGATGATGGCGCGGGCTACTGCTACACGCTGTTTCTGCCCACCTGAAATCTCGTAAGGGTACTTCTCTTGTAATTGGTTGATGCCTAGATTTTCAGCTGTCACCACCAATTTCTTCATCATCTCCGTAATAGGTCTTCTTGACAAGACAAGCGGAAGCAAGATATTGTCCTTAACAGACAGAGTATCTAGCAAGTTAAAGTCCTGGAATACAAAGCCCAACTTTTCACGACGGAAGCTAGAGGCCTGTGAATTTTTAATGGTTGCGGTATCCGTTCCATTTAAGTAAACCTGCCCACGACTTGGTTTGTCCAGCATAGCTAGGATATTGAGAAGAGTTGATTTACCAGAACCAGACTCACCCATGATGGCAACGTAGTCACCCTTTTCTACGGTAAAGTGAATATCCTTGAGGGCCTCTACTTGGTTGCCCTGAAAACGAGTTTTATAAATTTTTTGAACGTGTTTTACATCTAAAAGTGTCATGAGAATCTCCTTTCTTAATATCCCATCAAATGAAATGTTGCTTGCATCATAGCGCATCCCAGCTGAACACGCTCGATATCTTTGTGACTTGGTTTTCTTGTTTTCTTCTGTAAGATTTGTTTCATGATGTTACTCCTTTGTTCTTTATGAGTCTAGTTTACATCAAAAAAAGACCGCTTGCCATAACCTAACCTTACAAAAAAGACTTTAATCTTACATTTTTGTAAGATTGGGGGAATGTAGGCAAAATTACTTATAAAATGATTTGATTTTCTATTTTTAAAATTGTAAAATATAAGTGTGAAAAGGCTTACTTTTGAAAGGAGGAAGCGGGAACTAACATTTGAGTAAGCTTACCTAGATAACATACCATTAAATTTAACACTTGCAAGTCGTTCAACCTATAAGGAAAGAAGGTGCGCTTTAATGAAACACAAAGAACATATACTCATCGGACTTCTCTATCTCCTCTCTCCATTCATCGGTCAGCTCTTAGTTGAAAAGACATACTTTATCGGTACACAATCTACAGCTACTGCTTATGCTATTTGCTGGCTATCAGTTGTTATCAGTATCCATCATTTATCAAAAAATGTATTGTCTCAGCATGAAAAATCAGATTAGAAATCTAAGTTCAAAATAATATTTTTAGTTTGTAGATGAATCTGGAAAAATATTATTAAAAGTAAAAAAGCTTTAAATCAAGTAATTTAGACTATTGATTTAAAGCTTTTTGCGTATTCCAGATCTTTTGTAGAACCTCACCAAAACCAGCCTTCATTATCGTCAATGGCTTGGGCTTCTTTGCGTTTTCGTGGGCCTGTTCCGTACATTTCTGCTTCGATTTCTTCCTTGGTAGGCATGATAGAAGCTAGGATGATATAGATAATCACACCAAGCCCAAAGTTTGCAACTGTAAAAATGGCAAACAAGAAACGAACAAGGGTAACATCAAAGTTCCACTTGTCTGACAGACCCGCCAAAACTCCTGAAATCATGCGATTTCGTCTCATTTTATAAAATTTACTGTTCATGATATTTCCTCTTTCTGCTAGGTTAGACATAGTATAACACGGGTAGGCTCGGCTTTCATCAGTCCTCAGGCTGATTTATCAGTAGCAATTTACCTCTACAAACTCCACAGCGATAGCGTATAGTATCAATCCTTCTCTTGCGATGATAAGTTTGCTGGCAGGATTGACAACGATAAAGCTTGATTGGCTTGGAGTTGTTATTGTGCAAGGAGGGCACAAAGCGTAATCCATCCACTGCTTTCAAAAGGGCCTTAAAATCCCGATCCTTGTGTTGATAGCCCTTCCCTTGGAAATAAAGGTGATAATGACAGAGTTCATGTCGGACAATTCTCCTAAAAACATCCAGACCCAGTTCCTGATAAACCTTGGGATTAAAATCCAGATGCCCATCTTTGGGGAAAAATCGCCCACCTGTCGAACGTAGACGAGAATTCCACTGAGCTTGATGGATAAAAGGTCTGCCGAAGTCTTCTAGTGAAACCTGCTTGACGTAATCAGTCAGTTTCATTTGGAGCCAGGAGCGACAGATTGACTTTTTCACGTTCAGTATCAATTTTCT
This sequence comes from Streptococcus sp. k-628, assembly GCF_013277475.1. Classification (NCBI taxonomy): domain Bacteria; kingdom Bacillati; phylum Bacillota; class Bacilli; order Lactobacillales; family Streptococcaceae; genus Streptococcus; species Streptococcus sp. k-628. Next base: position 8,335 of record NZ_VMMZ01000045.1, on the reverse strand, counting down.
TGACCCAAACGGTCACCAAATCTCCGACTGACACCACTTGGCTGGGATGTTTAATAAATTTACGACTCATGTGGGAAATATGAATCAAGCCGTCCTCGTGAATCCCAATGTCAACGAAGGCACCAAAGTCAACGACGTTACGCACCACACCTTCTAGCTTCTGACCAACCACTAAGTCTTTGATATCTAGGACATCTTGGCGAAGTACAGGTGCGTCAAAGGAATCACGGAAATCTCGACCTGGTTTGAGAAGGTCTGCAATAATATCTTTAAGAGTTTCTGGACCAAGGTCTAACTCTTGCGCCATTTCTTTGACTGAAAGGGACTTGAGTTTACTTTGGGCTTCTTCATTCAAGTCTGTAATATCCAAACGTTTGAAAAGTTCCTTAACGGCAGCGTAATTTTCTGGGTGAACTCCTGTATTATCAAGGATATTGCTACTTTCAGGGATACGAAGGAAACCAGCAGCCTGCTCAAAGGCCTTGGCTCCCAGACGAGGAACTTTCTTGATTTGGGCGCGTGAAGTGATTTTTCCTTCTTCTTCACGGTATTTGACAATATTTTCAGAGATGGTTTTATTGAGTCCAGCTACGTGTGAAAGAAGAGCTGGGCTGGCCGTATTGACATTGACACCAACTTGGTTCACCACGGTCTCCACGACAAAGTCTAGACTTTCAGACAATTTCTTCTGACTGACATCATGCTGGTACTGGCCGACACCGATTGACTTAGGATCGATTTTGACCAATTCAGCAAGGGGATCTTGCAAGCGACGGGCAATAGAAATAGCAGAGCGTTTTTCAACAGTCAAGTCTGGAAACTCCTGACGAGCAAGTTCGCTGGCAGAATAGACCGAAGCACCACTTTCATTTACGATGACATAACTAACCTCAGGAAAATCTTTAAGAACTTCCGCCACAAAGGCTTCACTTTCTCGACTGGCAGTTCCATTTCCAATAGCTATAATCTCTACACCGTATTGACCAATCAAGTCCGCCAGATCTTTCTTGGCTTCTTCGATTTGACGAGCTGATGCTGGTTTGACAGGATAAATGACCTGAGTTGTCAACATTTTTCCTGTTGCATCAACGACAGCTAGCTTGGCACCTGTACGAAAGGCAGGGTCAAATCCTAGAACCACGCGCCCTTTCAGCGGAGCAACCAAGAGCAGATTGCGTAGGTTGTCAGAAAAAAGTTGGATAGCTCCTTCTTCTGCTTTTTCAGTCAATTCTGTTCGAATACGGCGCTCGATAGCAGGTAAGACTTTTTTCTTAACTGACTGCTGAACCACTTCATCAATATAGGCATTCTTCACCTTGAAACGAGCAGCAAAGAAGGCAAGAATACGGTCCGTCGCATGTTCAAAACTGACCTTCAAAATTCCTAGTTTCTCCCCACGATTAAGCGCCAAGGTACGATAGCCTTGCATAGTTCCCACTGTCTCTGAAAAATCATAGTAAATCTGAAAAACCTGCTTTTCATCAAGACTTTCATCCTTGACTTGAGAAGTAAGTTTAGAGTGTCTCAACACCTCCTGATAAGTCATGGCGCGCAGTGTCACATCTTCCGATAAGGCTTCAACCAAAATATCAACTGCACCAGACAATGCTTCCTTGCCAGTCGCAAATCCTTCACAGACAAACTTTTCAGCCTCTTTCTCTAAGTCCGCTACATTCTGCAAGATTAAGCGAGCAAGAGGAAAGAGTCCAGCTTCACGAGCAATGGTTGCCTTGGTTCGACGCTTTTCCTTGTATGGAAGATAGAGTTCTTCTACGTCTGCTAATTTTTCGGCAGCTAAGATAGCTTCTTCCAATTCCTTGGTCAACTTGCCTTGTTCTTGAATCTTAGCCAAAACAGCTTCCTTGCGGTCATTGAGATTGGTCAGACTTTTATCCAAGTCGATAATGGCCTTAATCGCCACCTCATCCAGACTACCAGTCATGTCCTTGCGATAACGCGCGATAAAGGGAATAGTCGCCCCTTCAGCTGTCAAACTTAGAACGATATCAATTTGCTTTAAAGTCACTCCCAAATCCTGGGAGATTTTTTCATATTTTTTATCCATGAATCTATTATACCACAAGCTAAACGTTTCAAATTAGCTCTTACAATTTTAAAACATAAGTTGGGAAATAAATTTACTTCATTTCAACATTCTATTCATTGAGAAGGTTTCAATTTGAAATTCTACTAGATTACAAAAGAATCTATGAGTAATTTCACTGTTTTTATTTTTTACAAAACGCTTTATAAAGCTATTGTTGAAGTTAACGAATCAATTTTCAGAGCAAATAAAAAATCGCAAGCCTGAGCCTGCGGTGGGGATAATCTTTTTTGAAATTTTTAAACAAAAAAGAGTATTTAAGCTCCCTCCTTTGAAATAACGGACACTTGGCTGGTCGGTGTACCCAGCATCTCAGATACCTTTTTCAAGGTGCGGCAGTAACCTTTCTGCCCTCAAATGTCTTTCGTTAATGTAATTCTAGCACTATCTACTTTTTTTTGTCAAGCTTTCTCAATCTACCAGACTTAATCAGGATTTATAAAGCTCTATTATTCGTTAGATACTCAATTTTAACTTTTCCCTTTTCCTCAAAATAATAGTATAATAGAGGTAGAATTTAGAATTGAGGTACACCTATGGCTGTAAAATTTACAAAACGAGACGACTTGGACAAGATGTTTGAAGAGTTTGCGAAACTCCCAGATTTGAAGCAGGTCACTTTCCCTGATGACAAAGAGAAAAAAGCTAAAGCAGAAAAGAAAAACTAGATGACTGCTTTCCAACAACTCCCGTCTAGTGTGCTTCAGACTGGGGCTATTTTTCTCTCTATCATCATTGAAGCCCTACCCTTCGTTCTGATAGGAAGTATTGTCTCAGGGCTGATTGAGGTCTATATCACACCTGACAAGGTTTATCATTTTCTCCCTCGAAATCGTTGGGGGAGAATCTTTTTTGGGACCTTCGTTGGGATACTTTTCCCTTCTTGTGAATGTGGAATCGTCCCCATTATCAATCGTTTTCTGGAAAAAAAGGTTCCCAGTTACACGGCCGTTCCCTTTCTTGTGACAGCACCTGTCATCAATCCTATTGTTCTCTTTGCGACCTATTCTGCCTTTGGGAACTCCTTCCATGTCGCTCTGTTACGAGCTCTAGGTTCCATTGTAGTGGCTGTGATACTTGGGATTTTTCTAGGATTCTTCTGGCAAGAACCGATTCAGAAAGAAAATCGTTTGGCCTGTCATGAGCACGATTTTTCTCATTTGAGTCCTGCAAAAAAAGTTTTTCAGGTTTTTGTGCAAGCAATTGATGAATTTTTTGATACGGGACGTTATTTGGTATTCGGCTGTCTCTTTGCTTCTGTGACACAGGTCTACGTTCCGACTCGAATTCTGACCTCTATCAGTGCGACTCCTCTTTTTGCCATCCTGCTCTTGATGCTTTTGGCCTTTCTTCTTTCGCTCTGTAGTGAGGCGGATGCCTTTATCGGGGCTTCTCTTCTCTCGAGTTTCGGATTGGCACCAGTTATGGCCTTTCTGGTGATTGGCCCAATGCTGGATATCAAAAATATTCTCATGATGAAAAATTACTTGAAAGCACGATTTATCAGTCACTTCATAACGATTGTGACTCTTGTCGTCTTAGTCTATTCCCTCTTGATTGGAGTCATCCTATGATTCGATTTTTAATTTTAGCTGGCTATTTTGAATTGACCATTTATCTCCATCTGTCCGGAAAATTAAACCAGTACATCAATATGCACTATTCCTATCTAGCCTATATTTCCATGGTGCTTTCCTTTATCTTGGCTATTGTTCAATTGTATATCTGGATGAAGCAAGTCAAAACCCACAGTCATCTGAACAGCCGATTGGCCAAGGTGACGAGTATTGCTCTTCTGGCTATTCCTATTGTCGTCGGTTTAACTTTTCCAACTGTTAGCTTGGATTCTCAGACCGTTTCTGCCAAAGGCTATCATTTCCCCTTATCAGAAGGCACGGATCAAGCCATTCAGACAAGCGAAGGCACGACAAGCCAATATTTGAAACCAGATACCAGTTCTTATTTTTCAAAATCTGCCTATGAAAAGGAAATGCGAACTGCGGCGGATAAATACTTGTCCCAAGATAGTATTCAGATCACTAATGAAAACTATATGGAAGTCATGGAGGCTATCTACGACTATCCAGATGAGTTTGAGGGTAAGACAGTCCAGTTCACTGGCTTTGTCTATAATGACCCCAGTCATGCCAATAGCCAATTTCTGTTCCGCTTCGGCATTATCCACTGTATCGCGGATTCCGGTGTCTATGGATTGCTGACCAAGGGAAATACCCGTCAATATGAGAATAACACCTGGATAACAGCCAAAGGAAAACTGGTCAATCACTACCATAAAGAACTCAAACAAAACCTCCCAACCTTAGAAATCGACAGCTTTACCAAAGTCGATAAACCAGAGAATCCCTATGTGTATCGCGTGTTTTAAAAAAGCAAGATAAAAACGAACAAGTTCTCTTCTGAATGACAGAAAAAGAGCCTGTTCGTTTTTTGTTATCTGAGTATTAATGATTTGTAGATTTTCATCTTATAACATTTTAAGCAATACAAGTACCTCATAGAGAATAAGAGAACCACTCATTAATCATACTAGCGATTTCTTTGGGTGCTTCAGTATAAAGCTCATGGCTAACGTTTTCTAGAAAAATAGTATCAAAATAATCTGGTAATTCTTTTAGGGTTTCCTCTCTCCATCTAGCTTCATTAGGATAGCGAGGACTGATAAACAAGGTATCTCCCACTTCTCTCTTAAAAGCTTGTATTTTCCTCCGTAGGCTGAGTATCGCTTCTATATTTTCATAATTTATAGCTAACTCATATCTATTATACTGCGCATTCCAGTGATAGGACTGCCTTACGGCTTTCTCCATATTTTCTGACCAATGCTTTGCTTCGGATTTTTCTTTAGAAATAAGAAGATTTAAGTCCGAAACAACTTGAGATTCAATATAGTTTTTAGTTTCCTCTAACTCTGTATCTAAAGGTAAAATCTTATCTAGATCTAGATAGCCACCATCCAAAAGAATCAGTTTTTTCACTTCATGAAATTCCGATGCGAGATAACGAGCCAAATCCCCTCCAAGAGAATGGCCTATCAGACAGATAGATTCTTCCTCTACAATCTCATTTTTAAACCATAATTTCAATTCTATTTCATCTCGAAGATGCTTTTCATATGGATTTAGAAAATAAATCTGCGAATTTAGTTCTTGAAGAAAATCCTTGCTATGATAGATATTGCTTCCCAGACCGCCAATAAAATATTTTTTCATTCTCTACTTAATACTATGCTTATTCATCTTTTGTTCAAAGATAGTCGTGATAATTTGACGCAATTCTTCGCGTTCTTTTTCTGGAATTTCACCACTTGTTTGAGCTGCAGCGTAGAGTTCAGGGTGTTCAATTGAAATGCGTTTTACAGTACGTGTCGTAGCATGTTTTCTGACGAAAAATGGGATTCGCTTAATCAAGTCTTGTGGTACTAGAGCAAGAATCTTCTCAGCAGTTTGCTTGTCACTAATCTTAGACGTAGTCAGCCCCTTCTTAATCATTTCCTGTTCTTTTTCTGTAAAATCTTTTAATTCCATACGATTAGTCCTCCTATTTTCTTTAAGTTAAATTATAAACCAATCCAGATAAAACTACAAATGGACTGTCTGGAAATAGATGCAATACTAAAAAGAAGACGCTGTTTTTACTTCTTAATCTTCCTCCTCAGTCACTTCCCATACTTCTGATTGATAGCCATTCCCATCAATATCGTATCTTTGGATATAGCCAATAAATGTTTCATTTTTTCCTGGTTTCTGGCTATTAACGATTGAAATAACCCACCAACTCATCAAAAATATAAATAAAAGTCCTAAGATTACTGTCATATCATACTACCATTAAAGCTTAACCCACTTATCATTATCCATGATAAAAGGCTTAGCCAGTCCCTCGCCTGTATAATCCGCATACTTGGTACCTAAATACTTGTAACAATCTTCCTTGCTGGCAAATTTAATCGCTTGGTAAGGCTCTTCGAAAGTCAATTTCTCTACAAATAAGAAACCGTCATCAGCAGGTACTAAGACTCCAACGTGGCCTACAAACAGATACTCGCCATCCAGATTGTCGTGCAAGACTACAGACAGCATTCGAGCTTTGTCGTTGAATTGAAATTGTGAGAAGAATGTTTCCATCTTTTCAGCGTGAACCTTGACATCTGTAGTTGCCTCAGTTGGAACTCTCGAAAATAGAATATCAAACTCTTCCTTATCTTTGGAATCCAAGACCTTTCCTTTATCAATCGCATCGTTATCTAGGAAAAGCAATTGGTCATTTTTTTCAAGCTTTGGAATTGTGACTGAATTTTTCAAAAGACAATAACTATTGATACGGCAGTTGGTCCCAACAAAATCGCCCTTCTCTTGATTCCAGAGATGACTGATTTTCTCAACATCGTATTCGGTGTGAGTAAAGGAAGTGAAATCTCCCGATAAGCCAGTTGACCCGACAATGGTATTATAGTCATTAACGAGATTAAAAAATGTATCAACACTTTTTGGATTCAAATGGGCTGATAAGAGAGATTTGACCTCTTCTGTACTTACCTGGTTGTTTAGGTTGGTGTATGAAGCTTTCCATGGAACTTTCGCTGAACTGGTTTGCCTTTGACTCGTCCCGTTCGAAATTGTAGCATCTTGTTGACAAGCAACCAAGCCTAAAAACAAAGCTGAACAGATTCCTAATGAGGCTAATTTTCTTGATTTCTTCATCTTTTTCTCCGATTTGTTTTTTTTGTTATTTCCTTAAGCTTGATTTAATTATAGTAGGCGTTTCGTGCTCTGTCAACAAATTTTTTATGAAAACACAACAAAGTTTTCATTTTCTTGGATTTCGTGTGATGCTTTACTTATAAAAACAGAAAGCGATTTTATTCGTGGATAAAGAAGAGATTGCGATTTTTAGAGGCAAAAAATAAAACAATATAGACTAGTAAATAGTTGGACTCAATAAAAATTGGGTACTAAGATAGGTATAAATAAAAATGCCATTGGAAATTATGAAAAAAGGGTTAGGTCTACTAAGAAAAATACTATATTTGATTTAGCTAAAGTATTCAGTAGCTTGATTGATGCCCTCTTTCCTCCAGTTCAAAAGGATTCTCCTAGCGATATCCAATCTATCTACGACCAACGGACACCACCCAGACAAGGTAAAGTCCTAACCTATGCCGAGAGGCAACTGTATGAGCAGAAAAACGAAGAAGAAACGAAGATAAACGAAGTATCATAAAAATCATCAGACTGGACGACTACAGACAGACTACTTACTCTCGTTTTAGGTAGTTTATCTCTGCAGGTAGCCGCTTGATGCAGGATGACGATTTAGATATGGAGTTTCCATTCTATGAGGATGAAATCCCAGACGACTACGACGCAATCGCTTATGTCGTCAGCAGGTCCATGGAGTCAAAGATAAGAAACAGCGACTACCTATTTATCAAGAATACCCCACAGATTGACTATAATACCATCGGCATCTTCCAAGTAGACGGCGCTAACTATGTCAAGAAACTCCGCCAAGGTTACCTCAAAAAAACTCAATCCCGAATACCCCGACATCCACCTAGACGAAAGCAACCATATTCGTACTATCGGGAAAGTTGTCAGGCTATATAGGGAGAATTAAAAAAGGGGGGAGAATGGCGATATAAAACAAACAGATTTTAAAGGATTCGAAAAACTTTGAAAAAGTTCATTCTACATTTCAAAAAAAGAATAAGTGACCTAAAGCAGATTAGATTTTGTTAAACAATAGTGATATGTAAATTTAGAGAAAGGCATTTAAGATCACTTTGCAAAAGGCAAATACTAAACTAGCAAAACCGATAAACCAGCCCCTTAGTTCCCATATTTTCAGGCACACACTCCTTAGTATACTAGCTGAGAAGAATGCTATAATGGTTAGAATAGAACACAAAGACGCTAAAACAATAAATAACATCGACACTCACGTAAGTAAAAGAATGGAGCAAGCTGCTTTGGAGGTTTTAAATACCATATCATTAAATCGAAAATATATCAGATCGAATCTAGACAAGTAGATTGCGATTGCTAAAACATTTGTAGAAATTCATTTGACTTTCCTAATCAATTTGTGCATATCTTATTTCATACTCAATGAAAATCAAAGAGCAAACTAGGAAGCTAGCCGCAGGTTGCTCAAAGCACTGCTTTGAGGTTGTAGATAGAACTGACGAAGTCAATAACCATATATACGGTA
>NZ_VMMZ01000044.1:0-49296 GCF_013277475.1 Streptococcus sp. k-628 | reverse complement strand
TTTTCATTGAGTATTAAAATAGGTCATTTTCTTCTGGGAGGAGGATAGTTTCTCTACCGTCCATATCTAAAACCAGTACTCTTGGCGGATAAAGAGGGTCAAAAGGATGGTTAAAGTCAAAATCAATAGCTGTAGGGAGGTGTTGACTTGAAAAATGGAAGGTAATTTTTCCTTGGTTATTAAGCAATTGAAACTCGAGTTCTTCTTCCAATTCAAAGACATTTTTTAAGAAGTGGTCAATAATATACCAAAAAGAGTCAATGACATCATCAGGCAAGCTGGTAACAATGCCAAAACTAGCCGACCGCATGTGGGTATTGGTAAAAGCCATATCTTTGCCTCCTTTCTTTTTCCTTATCATACAGCAAATAGGATTAAAAATCAAGAAAAGGTGATTTTTTGAAAAGGGTAAATTCCCAAACTAAGTTCCACCGCTAGTAGAAGTGGAAGTTAATCTGATAAAAATTGTAAAAACCAGTGGAAATCCATGTCAGGGTAAGTTCCACTGGTTTTACTAATGCTTGATTTTATTGCTTTTGTAGCCAAAATGAATCGAAAAAAAGAGCGCACAAAATCCTCTTATCTGAAAGCGTTTCAGATTAAGTTCCGCTATGGTGGAAGTTAGTGTGAGACGTTTGAATAGGGTTTTAGGTTAGTTTTTAGAACTTATGTTGGAGTAATTTAGAAGACTGACAGACGTCTTCTGCAGGTATTTTAGAAATGCCGAGAAGCTTAGGAATTTCTTCTCCATAAGTAAAGGCAAAGAGTTCATAAGCTGACTTTCCATTCAAAGCAGCACGTTTGACGCTGTTGACATGCGAACAAACGAGATTGATGTCCTCTTGAGTTAAATTGTCAAAAGAAGTTCCTTTAGGTAGAATGTCGCGAATCAGCGTGTGATTTTTCTCAATTCTCCCTTTCTGGTCAGAGCGATTAGGGTCACAAAAGAATAGCTTACTCTCTCCTCGCACATCCATTTCGATGTCATCAACCCTTGCAAACTCTCCACCATTATCGGTAAGAATGACAGGAAAGAGTTGGAAGAAATCTTTATCCGCTTCATGAAGAGTGTTCTTGATGGCATAGAGGTGTTTGGTAACCTCAAGGGCAGTTTTATTACCCAGAAGTCTAGCAAAGATAAAGTTACAGAAAGATAAATTGAAGGTGAGTAGGACTTTACCTCCCATCCTCCCCAGAACTGTGTCCATTTCCAACCAAGAGTCTAGTTGATTAAGGACTAAATAGTTTTGGAAATCCTCATAGGAACGGCCTTTTTTAGCTTCTTTAGGGATGGAAGGTAGTTTACTTTTCCGTCTTTCTTTGAATTTAACGGCTCTAGCTAGGTCAATAGGAGCGATAGATAGGTATCCTTTTCGGATGTGTCGATAGACGGTTGAGGAGCTGACATCAAGGTTATGGGTTTTGAGGATATGATAGATGTGTTGTCCCTTTTTAACACCATCAGAAATGACTTTGTCCATGTCCCAGAAGGTCTTGGAATTGAGAGGAGTTCCTTCACGAGCTTCTACAAGAGTTTGTTCGTATTGTTTTTGAGCTTGTTTAGCTAGGTAGAAAATCTTCTTATAGCCACAGTTTTGTCTTCTTTTAGGGCAGCCGTTACAGACAAAGGGAGCTTTGTCGAGTAAAGGACAAGAAAGGTTATCACATGTGGATTCTCTAACTTGTCTGTTTCGTTTGACTTCTTTAGAAACAGTGGTTGGGTCTTTTAGAATGGATTGTCCAATAGCTTTGAAGGTTTCACCGCGCTCTAAGCCCAGTTGGATATCGTTACGGTCTGAAAGGGTAAGGTGTTTATGTTTTGTCATGGTAGACCTCATTTCTAATTCAAACGTCTCACACTTAATTCCACCATAAAAATCCGTTTTAGACTAATTTCCACTTTGGTCAGGCAAGTGGAAGTTACTTTGAGAAGTTAGCTTTAGAAAAATATTTTTCATATCTATTGACTTTTAGGGGTGAAATTTGGTATGATAGTAGGCGGTATTGTTTACCCCATTTGAAAGGCCCCGGAACCTTCCAAATACTTTTCGATGGGAAGGAACACCCATCACCGTAAACAAAAATCGAACTATATATAGGAGAAATCATGAACAAAACAACATTTATGGCTAAACCAGGCCAAGTTGAACGTAAATGGTACGTAGTTGACGCAACTGATGTACCACTTGGACGTCTTTCTGCAGTAGTTGCTAGCGTACTTCGCGGAAAAAACAAACCAACATTTACACCACACACTGATACAGGTGACTTTGTGATTGTTATCAATGCTGAAAAAGTTAAATTGACTGGTAAAAAAGCAACTGATAAAATCTACTACACTCACTCAAACCACCCAGGTGGATTGAAACAAATCTCTGCAGGTGAACTTCGTTCTAAAAATGCAGTACGTTTGATCGAGAAATCAGTTAAAGGTATGCTTCCACACAATACTCTTGGACGCGCTCAAGGTATGAAGTTGAAAGTATTTGTTGGAGCTGAGCACACTCACGCTGCACAACAACCAGAAGTTCTTGACATTTCAGGACTTATCTAAGGAAAGGAACAATAAAGTATGTCACAAGCACAATATGCAGGTACTGGACGTCGTAAAAACGCTGTTGCACGCGTTCGCCTTGTTCCAGGAACTGGTAAAATCACTGTTAACAAAAAAGATGTTGAAGAGTACATCCCACACGCTGACCTTCGTCTTGTCATCAATCAACCATTCGCAGTTACTTCAACTGCAGGTTCATACGACGTTTTCGTTAACGTTGTAGGTGGTGGATACGCTGGTCAATCAGGAGCTATCCGTCACGGTATCGCTCGTGCCCTTCTTCAAGTAGACCCAGACTTCCGCGATTCATTGAAACGCGCAGGACTTCTTACACGTGACTCACGTAAAGTTGAACGTAAGAAACCAGGTCTTAAGAAAGCTCGTAAAGCATCACAATTTAGTAAACGTTAATTCGAAAGAATTATTATACTTACAAAGAGCACCTTTCGGGGTGTTCTTTTTTGTACTTTCTTACTAAATTGGTGCAATTGACACAGTTGTTGCGACTTTAGTCGCTTGCAAATGTGGCTGCGACCGGACCAAGGCCAGTTGGCTCAAAACGTTAATCAATACTATACTATCAACGTTTCGGAACACTTCATGGTTCACACCATGGGGTGTTTTTTTAAAAAGTTTACCTCAAAGTTTACCTTATTGTTTTAGGGAAATTATAGTCAATTGAAATAAGAACAAGACAAAAGATCCTTAAAAAAAGTATTGCAACGTGGTAATACCTTTTTGAGGTGCTTTTTGATATGAGCCCATGTTCTCTCAATAGGATTGTACTCAGGTGAGTAGGGAGGAAGTGGTAAAAGTTTATGCCCAAATTATTCACATAAGCGCTCTAGCTTACCCATTCTATGGAATCCTGCATTATCCATAATATAGTTGCTTAGTTTTAAAAAAGCATATTATAATAAATATATGGTATATAGTACAGATTTTAAACAAAGTTACCAAATGTTTTATATCTTCACTTCAACCATATAAGGACTTGACTTTTTTTCAAAAACATTTACAATAAAGGTATGAAGTTTAGTGTAGTTTTGACAATCAATCCTCTGGTTGTTAGACACACTGTTTATTTAATTTTTTAAAGATTGTGATTTAGCCTTGAATATAAGGTTATTATTTTTAATCGCTATACAACTAAAAGTTGTTAATTGTATTTAATAACCTATGGTTGTGGATGTCAACATTTTTCTACAAGAATTTAAAATAATTTTTTGAGGTAACATATGGAATTCTCAGAACGCTTGAAAACACTAAGGAAACAAGTAAAACTAACACAAGCTCAAATAGCTGAAATTTCCCAACAGGCATATGTTTCATGGGAACGTGGATTAAAAAAACAACACAGGAAAATTTTGTTAAGATTGCACAAGTATTGGATGTTACAGTTGACTATTTAGTTGGAAACTCAGAAGAAAAATCAAATGAATTAGACAACATTGGATTACTTTTCCGTATGAACTTAAAAGGATTAACTGAAAAGAAAAGGAAGTATTTAAGAAAAAGTTGATTGAGTTTATGGAAGAACGAAAAAAGATTTTGGAAGAAAATAAAAAACTGTAAATGTAATCGTCTAATAGAATATTTAAACTGAAATAACATATTTATTTTATAAAGGAGCTATATTAATGTATACGGCAATAATAGATTTTAATGAGTTCGATGATATATGGGATACATGGGGAACGGCCTTTGATTTACCTAACGGAGCATGCTTCAAATTTTGGAGATGTACTTTAAAGTTCATATATACTAAGGAAAATAAGTATTTGCAAGTCATTTCAGATCAAAAGCAAAACATTGAAGAGTGCTTAACTATTTTGTCATTTTTTACTAATATACCTCTTGTTATAAGAAGTATATCAAAATACAATGAAGTTTTACCAGAGGTAAAACAACAAGATAAGATGTCTCAATGGCTAACAAAATTGCAAATAATTGAAAATAGTTTAAATAGAAAGAAAAATAGAAAAAAACGTCAACTTATATTAGATTTAATGAGAATGTATAGTATTGGTTTGCAACATGAATACAGAGAATATATTGAAGATGAATTTTTGATGTGTTTCAAACCAATTGAGATAATTGCTAAACTAGTGATAGAAAGAGAAAGATTATTCTATAAAACTAAACACCAACAACGTAAAGTTCAAACACAATCATTTTTAAATAATTTATTAACTGATTCACTATCAACAGAATTAGATATAGATTCTATAGATAATTTATCTGGAGATCTTATAAACTCTTTAGATAGGTTTCTTAAAGGTCGAAATTATACAAGGATATTACTAGCATGGAATCAACTAAAAATAAAAATAGCTGAAAATTATGAATTTCTGAATCCGAAGATTAAAACAAAATTTTTTGAAATTAATAGTAGAATAATTCATGAATTAGTCGATATTAGAAATAGTATAGCACACGGGAAAATTTGTGAAATTTCAGAAAATAATATTCGTTATGTTCATTTTTTATCATGTCAGTTTATATCATTGTATGTGTTAGAGAAACCTTATGCTGAATTTTATTTACCTACAAAAAAATTTGGGAGTAAGTTTTAGAAAGAACTATTCTACAGTATTTAAAATCTGACTTTAAGTAAATTTTTATTATGTGACTATTAGTCCGCCTAACTCCGCTATGCGGGTGTGTACTGACCCCGAAAGCGTTTTTATTGTATAAAGAATATCAAATAGTTTGAGGGTTTTACTTGTCGCTGTATTTCTTCACTATTCTTTTTGTAATACTCCTGCTTTGTTCCTGAAATATCTACAGTGAATACGTCATCCTTGAAGGTATAATTCTCTTTTCGGTTTATGATATTAGAGCCAGTCAGTTCGATTGTTGCACTATCTTTATCAATTGTAAAGGTGTCGGCCTCTCCTTTGTTGCTATTTTCTTTGTTACCTGAAATGGTAAAGGCAACTTCATTTCTACTCTCGTTTATTCAACGGTATTCGCCATCTAAAGAATTGCTTGATTGGTTAGAACATGCAATTAATAAAATTGTAGATAGAGACACTAAAAGTAATGTGATAAATCTTTTCATTTACATACTTTTTATTTCTATATTATATTAAAGAAACATTACATAAGTAATACAGTAATTTTTTAGGTTGATCTATTTCTTTCGGGAAAATCATTATCTTTCGGAAATAAGAATGTACGATTAAATAGAAAACTTTATAAACATTAGAAAAGATTTTTTAAAGGTATATTTCCTTTTCTTATGTAGTATATCAGAATATCAAATCTGTTATAACAGACAAGGATTTCAAAATAGTTGTTTTCTTGAACATATTTTTGTTATAATATACATGCAGTGATAGACTGTAGAATATTAAGAAAATAGAATACTAGGAATTTAGAATGTATAAGATAAAAAATAAGATAAATAGTTGGATTAGTAAAATTTTCAAGTCTGATAAGAGAAACAATTTCAAGTCTGATGAGAGAAACAATATATTTCTTACAACGGAAGACTTATATTTTACAATAGATGGCGATGGTTGGAACGGAAAAATTTATCCAAAATACAGCTATAAAGATTTTAATAAGAATGAAGGCTTTCTGTCTTTTCTAAAACTTGGATCTCGATTTCAATTATATTTTAATGGTAAAATTATTTCTGAAGCAAATTTGATGGTTAATTCATTCGAATTAGGAAAAACTACTTTACAATTCGGCCGGATTAGTAGTAATAATGCATTTTGGGGTGAAAAACCTATTGGTGGGATGACATTTTTAGTAGCTTCTATCATATACATTATGCTTAACGATAATGAGTTTATGCATCGAGATATTGAAGTGTCATTAGAAATTCATATGGATGCAAAACGACTACTTGAAGAAAAGAATATTGATGTGTATTATCATATATTTCGAACTCCTAAAATAAATTTTAACCATGAAGACACTTATCGGAGATATATTTTTGAAACAACAAATAGAAACAGTGATATAGATTACTTTAAAGAACTATTGAGTTTAAAAGAAAACTCAATAATGAACGCAATGAGAAGCTAAGCTCTATACTTGAGTATTTCTGATTCAGATGTTTTATGTTATTTGACAAAGAAGGAGTTGAACTCGTTTTTTATAGTTTTTGCATTGTTGACTTATAAACACTGAGCAATTTATTAAATAAATTTCCCTATTTCAATCAAATTTAATCAAACTTTTTTGAAATTAAGGGATATTAGAAAACAATTAGTTATTGATATTAGGCTATTTTAAAATTATCTGAAACAGACCCTTGTCAAACCAGGTCTTAAGAAAGCTCGTAAAGCTAGCCAGTTCTCTAAACGTTAAGAACCAGCTACAATACAGCATTTACAACACTTCATGGTTCACACCATGGGGTGTTTTTTTGATGATTTTTAGCAAAATTCACACCATTTTTCACACCATTACTTTTTAAGATTACGATAGGCAATCTCTCCAACAGCCATTGGAATGACATTTG
This sequence comes from Streptococcus sp. k-628, assembly GCF_013277475.1. Classification (NCBI taxonomy): domain Bacteria; kingdom Bacillati; phylum Bacillota; class Bacilli; order Lactobacillales; family Streptococcaceae; genus Streptococcus; species Streptococcus sp. k-628. Next base: position 42,262 of record NZ_VMMZ01000044.1, on the reverse strand, counting down.
AAGTGTTGACATAAGTCTTAGTTGAAATCGTGTCACTATGGGTTAGAGCTTCAGAAATAGCTTCAATAGACGTTCCAGCCTGTTTTGCTAATGTTGCTCCTGTATGTCGTAATTTATGAGGTGTAGTATGCTTAAGTTCAGGATGACGACGTTTGACAGATTTCATTTTATTATTAAGATAGTCAGAGTGTAGAGGGCTATTAACGTTACCCTTCATATCGATATAAGTAAAGACATATTGTTCATCGGATTGGATAATTCCAAACTTTGATAGTTCAGCCTTTTGATGTTTTTCCTAAGAGGTAAGAAGCTGAAGTAAGTCATTAGAAATAGAGAAAATAGGCTAGCAAAAACCTATTTCAGGAGAAAATGAAGGAAATATTTCCATAATAAAACGCATCCTATCAAGTTTTTCAATACCTGATAGTATGCGTTTTTAGGATTTTAAAGCCTGATTGCTTGGTCTCTTTTTCATTATAGTTCCGTTTGATTTATAGTTTCATTAATTCTATGGAGATTCATCATTTTGAGTAATAATAGTACTTCCAGAAGTTAAAGATTCCATTTTATCTTTCAAGTGTCTGTATTAGATAATGTGTTCTAAATTTACTATATATTATTAGGGTTTGGGTAGAATCATTGATAACAGACTGTTGCAAATCTAGTTAGCTGCATGATTTATATTTATCTACTTTTCTAGTAACCAATCTATAATGTTTTTCTTCTCAATACCATTGTAATTGGCTGTTGGCTGAATCGTATCCATTGTTAATAGATATTTAGGAAATTGATCTTTAATGGCTTCTAGTGGTCTAAGTTCTCTTTCTAGTGTCTCAGGAGCAAGTGTTGTTTCACTGACTTGATAATAAGCGTAGTGACCAAGATCAGTTACAACAACAAAATCAACCTCATATTTATCTAAATTACCAACATATACTTGTGAATATCTACGTCTCAATTCCAAATATACCATATTTTCCAAGATATGCCCAATGTCTTCTTTGTGGTCTGGCAATAAGAGGTGTCGTAAACCTAAATCAACGGGATAATATTTTTCTAAGCGTTGCAATAATGCTCGACCTTTGACATCAAAACGTGGGACGGAATAAAAAAGTAAACTGTCTGTCAAAGTCGTCAAATAATTTTCTAAAGTATTATGGGATATTGAAACGTTTTGGCTGACTAGGGTATTACGAATCTTATTTGTTGATATTAAGCTACCTGTACTACTGAGAAGGGTTCGGACAATGCGCTCAATAATAGTAGGATTTGGATTTCCCAATCTAGTGACAATATCATTTAACAGTATTGAGTTATATATTCCTCTTAGATAATCAATTTTTTCAGCGTAAGATGATGTTTGCAATAAGTAAGGGAAAGCACTAAAGAGATAATTGTTAAAAATTTCTGTTGTATTCAGATTCTCTGAGAGAGATTGACCTGATAGGTATTCTTCAAATGACAAAGGAAGGACCTCTATCTCAACATACCGACCAGTCAAGTTTGTAGCTAATTGGCTACTCATAAAGTAAGCGTTTGATCCAGTCAAATAGAGGTCAACATTTGGCAAGATGAATAGACTATCTGCTACCAGTTCAAATTTTTCAACATGTTGAATTTCATCTAAAAAGATATAGTATGTTTTCTCTTCAACTAACTGCTCTTTTATATAAGTAAATAATGTTTGAAAATGTCGCAGGTCATAATAACTCAGATCCTCAAAATTGATGGATATAATCTGATCCTCGTCTACGCCAGTTGCTAGTAACTCCTCTTTATAGAGTTGAAAAAGCACAGATTTACCAGCTCGTCTAACTCCACTCACAACCTTAATGATTTGTCGGTCACGATGTCTTCTTAAAAAGTCTAAATAATGTGGTCTTTTAATATAGTTCATAATAGATACCTCAAAGATAGTATAATACAAATAGACGTTATTTTCAAATATTTGGAAATAAAATGGAATTTGTTTTGTTATTTTTAAATATCTAGAAATAATATCTTCAGAATAGAAAATGACGATAATAAAATCATTTGAACTGACATGAAGTAGCTGTGCGTTTGTTGTTAAACTATTACATCAACTTTGTGATACAGTAGTTCGCATTTTTCGCCTACTTTTTATGATTATGATAAGTGAACCACCAACAGCCATTGGATGTAAATTAGAAATGATTATGTTCTCATTTCGGGGAAATGCCCCTGAAAGTTAGTTCTATCAGCCAAATCAAGATTATAATTATCCTTAATAAAACTCTAAGGCTTTTATTCCATCCTTTGGCAATTTGGGCTTCTAGCCTCGGTGCAAACCACCCGTTAGATGGGTGTTATGATTTAAAAATGTCCTAAATTTTTTTGATTGACTAAAATTATTTTATAAAATAGTTTGTTAGACAGTTTTATCTTGAATACTAATAATCAAATGAAAGAAAAAGATAACAGATACATAAATTCCTTATGTCGGGAAACTTCTCACTAATTTGCTACTTATCCCAACTTTTCAATACATCTCCCGAAATGCTTATAATATCTTGTGTTAAGCGTTTTCGTGTTTTATAATTCTATCATAACTTAAAAAAAGGAGAAGCTATATGTCAGTAGTATTAGCGAGAATTGATCAACGCATGATTCATGGTATTGTGGTAACACAATGGGCGGGGGCTACAAAGGCCAAAAGGTTGATGGTAGTAGATAATGAAGTAAGTAAGGACGAAGTCCAAAAGGCTGCTATGAGGATGAGTAAACCTGCAGGAACTGGAATGTCAATTATTGATACAGATACTGCGATTACAAATTTTGCAGATGGCAAGTATGATAATCATAATGTTTTACTAATTGTTCGAGAACCTGAAACATTGGTGGCATTAGTTGAAGGTGGAGTAAAGATACCAAAGGTCAACGTTGGAATAATGTTTGATGGTGAAGGGAAAAAAACAGTTAAGAAGATGGTCTCTGTCAATGAAAAAGAAGTTGCTGATTTGAAAAGATTAAAAACACTTGGTGTTGATGTAACATTCCATTTTGTTCCTTCTGATCCAGAGGAAAATTTAGAAAAGTATATTAAATAGGAGATGATACTATGGAAGTGATTCAAGGTTTACTTATTATTTTATTGTCGTTTTGGGTAGTACTAGATCAACAAGGATTGGTACTAAGTACTTGGTTTCCTATAATGGTTTCATTATTTGTTGGAATTATTATGGGAGATATGAAAACAGCAATGATTATTGGTGGAACATTCCAATTGATGGCGTTAGGTGTTGCAAATATTGGTGGTTCATCAGTACCAAACTGGGGTCTTGCAGCATTAGTAGGTGGTTTTATTGCGATTAAAACAACAAGTAATGTAGAGTCTGCAAAAGCTGTAGCTTTAGCAGTGGGAGTTCCTGTTGGAATGCTTGGTATTCAGTTGGATGTTTTAGCAAAAATACTTAATACATATGTAACCCACGCAGCTCAGAAGGCAGCTAATGAGAAAAAGTTTGCTAAGATGAATCGAATTTTTTGGATTGGACCGGTTATTTTTGGTTTATCAACCGCAATTCCGACAGCTCTTTGTGTCATTTTTGGAGATAAAATTGTAAATGTAATTTTGAATAGTGTACCAGAATGGTTCACTAATGGTTTATCTATTGCAGGTAGTATCCTACCTGTTGTCGGAATCGCGATTCTATTACAAGTTATGCCTACTAAAAAATATTTAAGCATGCTTATTGTTGGCTTTATCTTTGCAGCATATTTGAATTTACCAATTTTAGGAATTTCTCTTGCTGGTTTTGCCATTGCATATTACTATTTTACTATGAATAAAAATGTATCAACTGTTGTCTCTTCAACAGTTGCCGGAGCTGAAGAATTTGGAGATGACTTTGATGAATGATGTACAACAAAAAATAACAAAAAAAGATATTCGTAATGCCGCGTTCAGATATATGTTTATGGCATGTAACACTTTTAATTATGAGAATCAACAGGGACCAGCAGTTGTTTATGGATTAAATAAAGTTTTAAGAAAAATCTATCCAAATGATGATGAATATGTTGCATCATTGAATAATCATTTTAAGTATTTTAATACTACTACTTGGATGGCTAATATCTTATTAGGTGCAAGTATAGCAATGGAAGAAAAAGATGGTGTTGAATCTTTAGATACGGTACAAAATTTTAAAACTGGTATGATGGGACCACTTGCTGGTGTAGGTGATACCTTAATTTGGGTATTATATCCAACAATCATGGGCTCAATTGCAGCATATATGGGATTAGAAGGGAATCCAATTGGTGCAATAATTTGGTTAGTTTTGAATGTTTTCTTCCTATTTTTCCGATTTAAATTATTTGATATCGGATATGATTCTGGTTTGAAGTTGATAACCGGATTAGGTGAAAAATTAAATATTTTTACTGAATCTGCTTCAATCATGGGTTTAACGGTTGTTGGAGCTTTAATCCCATCTGTAGTTAAAATGAAGATTTCGACAGTATTTACTACAGGAGATGTTAAACTAGTAATTCAAGACGATATTCTTGATAAAATCATGCCAGCGCTATTACCTGCAGTGATGACTTATTTAGTTTACAAATTGTTAGCGAATAAGAAGTTATCCGTAATTCAAATTATTTTTGGAATTATTATTCTATCTTTAATTCTGTCTTACTTTGGCATTTTATCAGTTAATTAAAAGGAGAAAATATGACAAAAGTTATTATTGCAAGTCATCATCATCTTGCAACTGGGATGAAGGATACTATAGAGTACTTAATCCCATCTATTGGAAAAATTGATGTAATTGCAGCCTATATTAATAATGAGCCAATTGAAGACGAAATTTCAAAACTTTTAGAAAGTTATCCCGTTGACGAAAAAGTTCTGATTTTTACAGATTTGCTTGGTGGATCGGTGAACCAAACTTTTATTAGGTATATGAGCAAAAGAAATTTGTTTCTTGTAACAGGGATGAATTTACCAATTATTATGACGCTTTTGTTATCTATTGAAAGCGAAGATTTATCTGAAGATTTAATTAGAAAGTCTATTGATGAAGCAAAGAATCAATTACTTTTTGTGAATGATATATATAATCAAGTGACTGATGAGGATGATGAGTGATGGCAGATGCTTGGTGGAAAAATAGTATTGTTTATCAAATTTATCCTCAAAGTTTTAAGGATTCAAATGGAGATGGTGTAGGAGACTTGAATGGAATAAAAGAAAAATTACCGTATCTCCATAAGTTAGGAATTGATGTTATTTGGCTTAATCCTATCTATGAATCACCATTGGTGGATAATGGATACGATATCAGTGATTATGAAAGAATCCTATCAATTTATGGGACAATGGAAGATTTTCAAGAATTATTAGCAGAAGCTCATAAATTAGAAATAAAGATTATTCTTGACTTGGTTGTGAATCATACCAGTGATAAGCATTCATGGTTTATTGAATCTAGAAAAAATAAAAATAATCCATATTCTGATTACTATATTTGGAAAGATCCTAAGCCTGATGGTAGCGAACCTAATAATTGGGGTTCCACTTTTGGTGGATCTGCATGGGAGTATGTTCCAGAACGAAATCAATATTATTTACATTGTTTTGCCAAGGAACAACCAGATTTAAATTGGGAAAATCCAACGGTACGTCAAGAAATTCAAAAAATGATGACCAAATGGTTTGATTTAGGAATTGATGGTTTCAGGATGGATGTCATTACATTGATAAGTAAAAGGCAGGACTATCCTGACGCACCGGATGGAGTTCCATACACTAAATCTTATTATGTAGGAGCTTCAAATGGCCCACGAGTTCATGAGTTTTTACATGAACTAAATCAGGAAGTTCTAAGCCGATATAATGTAATGACAGTTGGTGAAGCTCCAAATACAAACAGTGATCAAGCTTTGCAGTATACTCTGCCCGAAAATGAAGAATTGAATATGGTGTTTCATTTTGATCACATGCACTTGGATTATGGTAGATATGGTAAGTTCTCAGATATACGCTTTAAAGTAAGTGATTTAAAATCAGTTTTAACAGAGTGGCAATTGAAGTTAGAAAAAGGGTGGAATTCATTATACTGGAGTAATCACGATCAACCAAGAGCTGTCACTCGATTTGGTGATGATGGTGAATTTAGGGTACAGTCAGCAAAGATGTTAGCTACCTTATTGCATATGATGAAGGGAACTCCGTATGTTTTTCAAGGTGAAGAGTTGGGGATGAAGAATGTTCATTTTGATTCTGTAGAGAATTACAAAGATATCGAGACTAAATATTTTTATGAACTTATGAAGGAAAATGGTGAATCTTCATCTTATATAAATAATTCAATTTATTTAAAATCTAGAGATAATGCGAGAACACCGTTCCCATGGAATGGAAATAAAGAAGAAGGATATGGTTTTTCAAGTGGAAACCCTTGGATACAGTATTCTCCAGACAATTCTTCTATAAATGCAGAAGCCTGTCTTGAAGATTCAAACTCAGTTTTTTATTATTATCAAAAATTAATCAGCTTGAGGCGTGATTACCCAATTATAATTCATGGGAAGTATGAATTGATAAACGAAGAAGATAGTGATGTCTTTAGTTATGTACGGGAATATAATAAACAAATTTTGTTAATTGTGTGTTCATTCTCTAAACAACCTACTACCTCACAAGTACCATCGAATCTGATTGGTAGTCAAGTAAAATATTTAATTGGAAATTATGAATCAGAACTTAAACAACTTCCAAAATTTTTTGAATTGAAACCTTTTGAGGCTCAAGTTTTCTTAATAGAACAATAAAGATTTTTGCAAAACTTTGAATAGAACCTATTTGTCGAGTATAGTGAGAGCTAATACTATTAAGTTTAAATACTAGAGCAAAATTCAATTGAAATAGGGAATTTATAAAATCTATTCATGAGGAAACGTATGATATCAAATTTTTCTAAACTTGATATTGTGCGTTTTTTGATTTTGTTTCTTCTACTAACTTATTTATTGAAGCCTAATTCAATCAAATATGAGTTCGGATGTATATAATCTATGAAGAAGATGTTTTATCTTTAATTCTATGTTTGTTTATGATAGAATTAAATTGTTTTATAGGATTTTCAAATGGATATGCACTTTTAATAACAACACCGATTTTGAAAATAATGATGTAAATAAAAAGGATGAAAAAATGAATTTTGAACAGCATGTTGAAGTTAACTATGATAGTTTAACAATGAGTGAAAAAGAGATGTTGCAGTTCATTGTTCAACATAAAGAATTAATTGTATCAAAAACGATAGTAGAAGTAGGAGAACTTTTATTAACTTCAAAAAGCACTGTTTTGAGATTAGCGAAGAAGATTGGTTTTAGAGGTTTTACAGATATGAGATATTCGATTCAAGATTCAATCTCTAAAACAAAATCAGTGGATAAAATAGACTTGTTATCTCAATTACAAATGGATATACAGAAAACATTTCGATTTGCTACAGAATTAGATTTTTTGCCCATTTTAAAAAAAATTTATGAAGCTTCCCAAGTAACATTGTATGCCACTGGTTTCACTCAAAACAATTTTACGAAAGAGTTGTCAAATGAATTATTCTTAAGTCATCGTCCAAATTATCTTGTTTCAGGGGAAACGAATTTTTCCATGCTAGCTGATAATTTGAATAAAGATGATTTAGTGATAATTACATCATTGAGTGGAAATACTAAAGGGATACAAACAACTATAAATAAATTAAATGCAAAGGGAGTTACTATTATTGGTGTAACGGAGTTTAGCGATAATTTTCTAAAGAATAATTCAACGTATCAATTGTTTTATGAAATTAGTAGAATAGACGAAAATCCAGACCTTGATAGTCGCTCTATGTCTTGCTTATATATAGTATTAATGATTCTGGCAAGAAAGTATAGAGAATTTGTAAATAAGTTAGGTGATTAAAGCTGATCATTCCTGATGTTTTTATTTGAAAAAAGACAGTAAAAAAGCGCAAAAAATCACTTCCTGTGCTATACTATAATTGAAATTTTTTTAGTTTGGGCGTTAGAACTGTTTCCTCAGTCCTATCGCCTTTTCTTTTTGATAAGTCTGTTTGGTGTAGAGTAGTTTGTAAATGATTCTGAGAATCTTATGAGCACAAGCAATAATCGCCTTCATCTTGCTTCCTCTTTGGGAAATTCGATTGTAAAAAGAAGAAAAAGCTGGATCCTTAGAATGTGCTACAATTAATCCCGACATGGTCAGAGCCTGTTTGATATAGCGATTTCCTTGCGTAATGTGTGAGGATTTTTTAATGCCAGCACTCTCATAAGATCCTGGGCATAGTCCAGCCCAGGATGCTAAGTGTGCATCGGATGGAAAGGCTGTAACAGTTGGTCTAATCTCAGCTAGAATAGTGGCAGCACAGTTTTCATTCACACCAGGAATGGTTTGAAGTATCCTATTTTCCTCAGGGAAACTCCTTTTCGATGTAGTGTTGAATCTCATCGGTCAATTTTTCAATGAGTTCCTGATACATCTGATATTCCTCTAAGCTCTGGTCTAAGAGGAAGCGATCTTCTAGTGACAACTTTCCTTCCATCGCTTCAACAAGTTCTTCTGGACTTGCTTTCACTCGCTTTTGGATACAAGGGATAACAGATTCTACATTAATGCTTTCTCCGTTAATAAATAATTTTAAAAGTGATCGCCCTGTCTTAGAAAAAATATCAGAAAGATAACTTGTTAGCTTGATATTAGCCCGTTGTAAGAGATTGTGAATTTCATTTTTGACTTGAGTTTGACGCTGCTTGTAAGAACGCATGCGACGTGTCAGTAAACGAAGCTGTACTACTTCAGGAGCAGGGATATAGGAAGGTTCAATTAGTCCGCAACGGCCGAGTTGAGCAATCCATTCGGCATCTTTCATGTCTGTTTTTCGACCAGGCACATTCTTGATATGTTGAGGATTGGCAAGTACCAAGACGAGATTAGAATCTGAAAAGATATTAAAGAGAGGGAGCCAATATTGCCCAGTACTTTCAAAAAAGACATGTATGACATGGTTTTCCACCAACCAATCTAAGGCATTGTGAAGAGCTACAGTAGTTGTCCCAAATTTCTTCTGAATTTTCTTTGGCTTATTAGTATCTAGTGGACAATCTAGAATACAACAAACAATGGATTTTTGGTGGACATCAATACCACAACACGTTTCAATCATGACTTCCATTATAAAAACCTCCTGTTAACTATTTGAACAATAGAACAAGAGGCTACTAGTAATTTTATTTTCATGCTCAAGGCATATTCGAGTTATCTCATGACTCTTGTTCATCCAGTTTTTTTAACAGGCTAGGAAAAGCCCTATTAGACACCACGGATTTGTATTGTTCATCTTCATTATAAGCTAAACTTCTTTTTCTGTCATGAGTTAGCAGGCTCTGCCTGCTTAGAGTTTTTATAGCTTAAAATAAAATTATGATTAACCTAAAAAATTTTAAAACGTTTTTAAAATGACTAAAATGATTACAGTACATTAGTTAAAAATGAAAAAGAAATTACATAGAAATATGGTATAATGTAACTAAAGGAGGTAGCGTATGTCCTTAGATATAGATAAAGAAAAGATGACAATCATGGGAGTCGCTTTTGAAAATCGGTCCGTTTTTAAGAGTGTTTGGTATGCTTTAAGTACAAATATGATTGAAGGATGGCGACCTACGGTTAGTGATGTTGAAAAATTACGAGATGAAGCTCTTGCTTTGGGGATGGCTTAATGAAGCGTAAATGTTATGATTCTTATGACTATATTGATCCGAATAATTTATATACCTATCCAGATTCTTCAGTTCTAAGAAATAAGCAGGAAGAACGAGATGAGCAAAAAGCACGCGATCTTGAATATCGTATGGTTGCTAGTAAGAGTTTGAAATTATTTATCAATCCTATCCCAGTTTATAGTGTAAAAGATATATTGAAAATTCATCAATTTTTGTTTGAAGATATGTATCATTGGGCAGGTGAATTTAGAAAAGTCAATATTTCAAAAAGTGGTAATGCTTTTATGCCGATTCAGTCTTTCGATACAGCACTCACTTACCTTAATAATTTGATAGATAGATTTCATGACAATGCTAATAGTAGAAAAGAAGTCATTCAGTTATTGGTCGAAATTTTAGATAATCTCAATTATTTTCATCCATTCCGTGAGGGAAACGGTAGAACGCAGAGGGAGGTTATTCGCTCTTTAGCTTTAATGAAAGGTTATGAATGTGAAATATCAATCGGTGATGATGATGAGATTTATCACCTGTATATGGATGGTACAGTTTATGGAGACAAAACTAAATTAACGAAGTTATTTGAAAAAATTCTTTTCAAGTTATGAGTTTATACATTCGACTACCCTGGATAAGAATGCTCTATTGTACTAGAATATTTTATGTAATCTGCACCTTAAAAGTTAGATTTTTTCTATTTAACTTTTAGGGTGCAGTTCATTTTGCTATGGCATGATAGTAAACCTTATGAGGTGTTGTAGCAAGTATTCAAATAAAAAGCGCATACTATCAGGCGTAAAAGCTTGATAGTATACGTTTTATCCTAGAAATATTTACTGGATGTTTTTCTCAAACTGACTTTTTAAGAAGTTACCTTATCAGCAATTTCAAATAAGTTTATGGAGCTATCTTTGGAAAAATTGTAGAGTGTCAAAGCTTACCACAGTCTTTAGCATTTCAATAATTTACATTGCTTACGTTTTGTTTTGATAAGTTTTACGGTAATCTCCAGGAGAAAGTCCAGTCCTTTGTTTAAAAATTTTAGTAAAGTAAGAATAATTATCATACCCTACTTGACAAGATACTTGTGATATTGAGATATTTGTTTGAGATAGGAGAGATTTAGCAGCATTAATGCGCTTATCCGTTATATATTTAACAAGAGTTTCTCCAGTTTCTTTTTTAAAAATTCTAGCTAAATGATCTGCGCTGAGATAAACCATATCTGCTAATATAGAACGATTTATATCCTCATAGTAGTGATGATCTATGTATTCGACGATGCGTTGAATACTATTTTTTTGGTTTTCAATGTTTGTTGCAAATTTCTTAGCATGTGACCAGTAATAATCAAAGTAATTCTGAAAAGATTCAATTGAATGAAAGCGTCGTTGGAATAAGAAATCATGAGTGCTGTTTTGGAATAATTTATGTGCCGAGATTCCATTTTGATCTAGATATATTCCTATTTGTTGAGTCCAATCTAGTAAAATTTGTTGTAGTGTGAAAGTAGGAATTTGAGAATTATAAGCAAGTGAATCAATTTTTTCTCTTAATTCATATTCGCTTAAGCTATCTAAAAAAGTAATTGAAAGAGTTTCTGTTTTGAAAGAAGTTGGGAAACTATGTGGAACACATGTAATAGTATTCCAATAAGAAACATACTGTTCATTATAAGTGTAGAGTTCTTTGGTATGAAATAAAATATCGTATAGTTTATGGCAACTCTTATATATAATGTTTGAGTATTTACTAAAGTTATTAGAAATTTGAGAATGAATCTCATATGCCAATTTGTCACTACGTTTGGATGAGTCTACTCTAAAGAGACAAACATATTGATCAACCTGGCTTTCCATCTTGAATAGACTTATCAGCTTATAAGAAGGTTGTGAAATTCTTTGAAGTTCTCTTTTTAGTTGAGAAGTCCATGATGGAGTTTCTGCAGAATAATCTTCTTCATTAAGATTGATTGTTAAAACTGCAAGGAAAAAATATTGGTGTTTTTTAAGAATAAAACCTTGTTTGCTTGCTATGTTTTCTAGCTCATCAATGCGAGAAATTTGAGGTTTTCTAAGATAATCATACCAGAAATTATCTTCTATTTGTAAAAGTGCATCATTTTTTCCGTTTAAGTTATGATTCTCAATTTTACTAATGGCTTTTTGAATAATAAATTCTAATTTTTCAAAGTTAATGGGTTTTAGATAGTATTCGAAGCTTTGTAATTCAATTGCTTTTTGAGCATAGTTGAAGTCGGCGTAATTGGTTAAAAAAATTGTTTTTATATCATATTTTTCATTTCTAATCCACGATAAGAGTTCGAGGCCACTACCTTGAGGCATTTCTATATCGCTTATCATGAGATCAATAGGATTCTCTCTAATAATATTTTGAGCTTGAGTGAGGCTATAGGCAACATAAACAGTGTCAATGTGTAGTTTAGCCCAATTTATTTTCTCTCGTAAAGCTTCAATGATAAAACGATCGTCATCAACTAATAAGATGTTCATTATAACCTCCGTCTATAATCTTGTATGGAATGAGTAAAAGAATTTTAGCTCCACCTTCTTCATTATTTTCAAATGCAACACTATAGTCATTAGGATAGAGAAGATTTAAACGTTCGATGGTGTTTGTAATCCCAATATGATGTCCATCTTCTGTTATTAGAGACTGTTTCTGATTTAGTTTTGATAAAATTTCTTCAGAGAAACCTGGACCATTATCCTCGATACAAATCTGAATATAATCTGAGTTCTCAGTTTTTACTTTTTTTATTGATAGTAAAATTGTAAATAAATCCTGAAATGAAAAACCGTGTTTGATTGTGTTTTCAATAAACGTTTGTAACAGTAACGATGGAACAAGAGTATTTTGTAGGTCATCATTGTAGTTTAGTGAAAAGTAGATGCTATTTCCATATCGAATTCGTTGTATTTCTAAATAATCTTTAATATGCTGAACTTCATCTTTAAGTTCTGAAAAATCTTGATTAGCCATAAATAAATGACGGAGATAATTTGAAGTTAGGATAGTTAACTCTTCAATTTCTTTATAGTTTTTTGTTTGAAGCATACTATGAATCATTGATAACATATTTAAGTAGAAATGCGGACGAATTTGGTTCTTAAGATAATTAAGTTCAATCTTCTTAAGTTCTAGTTGTGAATGGTATTCCCGTATTTTTAATTCTTGCATGTCAAAAATTACTTTATTAAGTTTATCATTTGCCTTATCAATTTCTAGTATACCTTCAGATATAAAAAATTCAGAAGGGGGGATGGAGTCCCCGAGTTGAGAGAGTCGTTCAGTGAGTCTTGTTATAGGTTTAATCATCCACTGACGAATATACAGGATAATGATGATTGATAAAATGGTGATAATGATAGGAACGGCTGATAAAAATACTTCTAAGAGTGTGATATTTCTAAAGACTTCGGCATAATCGACTAAAACATAAATATCGAAAGGTAAATGCGTTTTTTCATTTTGAGCATGAATCAGGTAGTTCTCGGAGGGTATATTGTTAGGCTCTTTTAGAGAAAGTTTACCATTATTTCCAATATTAAGTTTTCTTAGAGGTTTTAGGATATCTTCTGAAGATATGACGGCATAAATGATTTTTCCTTCGTAATGAACAGATTTAACTAAGTATTCGCTATTTTTAGTAGTTACATTTTTCCATTTACGGTCACTTATATCACTACGCAATGATTTTAGATTTGATTTTAACAGTAGATAATCTTCATATGGAATATAAAGATTGGAGACATTTATAAAATAATCAGTACTATCGGTTTCTAATAAGAATGTCATATGAGTTTCATTTTGATATTCAAACTCTGCAAAGCTAGTTTGAACTTTTTTGAGATTTTCTTGATAGTCAAGAAACGTTTGTACATGATTTAATTTCTCTAAAGATTCATTATGCGTTATTGTTGAGTACATAAAGCGTTCTACAGAATGCAATTTCTCATTAACAGAATCAGCATAAATTTCAATTGAACTACGTAGGTGTACTATATTTTGGTTTTTAATAAAATTTCTAGTTATGTTACTCATAGCAATATTGATTAAAATATTTATCAATAGTAGTACAAGTAGGAGTTTAAAGAAAAAATGAATGGAATGTTTTTTTGATAAGTCGTGATTTAATTTCATATACTATTCTCCTCTTAAAATTATAGCACTTTGAAAATACGATATCATGTAACAAAACAGATATGTTTTATCAAGATGTCGGAAAAGTAATAGTTTTTAAAATTAAAAAACTGAAAAATTGATAAACCTAGTCCAAAAAGTTCTATTAAGGGAATTCTATATGGTGTAAAATAATCGTAGAAAATCAGATAGGAGGAAAAAAATGAAAGTAGCATCTCAACTTCATAAAATAAAATTAAAGCATAGTATTCCGTTATATATATTACTTTTTCCTTCAATATTGCTATTAATTTTATTTTCCTATATTCCCATGTTGGGACTAATTATTGCATTTAAAGACTATTCACCAGCCAATGGTATCTTTGCTAGTCAGTGGGTAGGATTTAAGTATTTTACTCAATTTTTCTCATCATTCCAATTCGGGACAACTATGTTCAATACATTAAAAATTTCACTTTATAGTATTGTAGTAGGATTCCCCTTACCTATTATACTAGCTATCATTAGTAATCAGTTAAGAGTTGGGAAATTTAGAAAAATATTTCAAGTGACAACTTACTTACCCCATTTTATCTCTACAATGGTTATGTGTGGGATGATTATCTTATTTTTATCTCCTACTAGTGGTTTGTTAGCGAATGTATTTAAGTCTGTTGGAATCACTATTCCAGATTTTTTATCAAAACCTAGTCATTTTGCAGGTGTTTATGTTTGGAGTGATGTATGGCAACATATTGGTTGGGATAGTATTATTTATCTGGCGGCGCTTTCTGCAATTGATCCTACATATTATGAGGCTGCAACTATGGATGGTGCCTCTAGGTTACAAAAAATTCGGCATATAGAATTACCATTGCTTTTGCCGACTGCTATGATTTTACTAATATTAAGAGCAGGTAGTTTATTAAGTGTAGGGTTTGAGAAAGTGTTACTACTACAGAATCCACTTAATTTAGCAGGAAGTGAGATAATTTCGACCTATGTTTATAAAGTTGGTATGGTGAACTTTCAGTATAGTTATTCGACAGCTATAGGGTTATTTAACACCGTAGTCAATCTAATAATTTTGTTATCTGTTAACTGGTTCTCAAAAAGATATACTAGAACGGGTCTTTTTTAAAGGAAGGAGTGCTTAAAGTGAAATGGTTTCATAAATCAAGAAAAACAAACTCTGAATTATTATTTGATATAGTTACCTATGGTTTAGCAATTTTCCTTATCCTGTTAATTGTTTATCCGTTATGGTTTGTAGTGATTGCATCTTTTAGTAATCCTTCAGATGTTGCAAACGGGAAGGTATGGTTTATTCCAAGAGAATGGAAATTAGATGGATATTTACGTCTTATTCAACAACCTTTATTTTTGCGTAGCTATTTAAATACCATTTTATATACTGTTGTTGGTACCTTAGTTGCTTTAGTAGTCAATATTCCAGCTGGTTATGCTTTATCTAGAAAAGAATTAGTTGGTAGAAGGTGGATGAGTATTCTCTACATAATCCCTATGTTTGTATCAGGTGGCTTGATTCCTACCTACTTAACAGTAAAGAATGTAGGCTTGATTGATACATTTTGGGTAATGGTAATACCTTTTGCAGTTTCATCATACAATATTATTGTTGCTAGAACTTTCTTTAATAATAGTATTCCAGACGGGATGTGGGAGGCTGCGCAAATTGATGGCTGTGGTACAATTCGTTATTTTATTAAAATAGTTGTTCCGTTATCAAAAGCTATTATAGCAGTTATTGGACTTTGGACTGCAGTTGGTATTTGGAATTCGTGGTTTAATGCTTTAATTTATTTAACGAATGAAAATTTACAACCATTGCAATTAATTTTACGACGTTTACTAATTAGTAATCAAATGTTACAATCGCAAGCAACAGGAGAAGTGGCATCAGATCTTCGTATTAAAGCTGATATGATGAAATATGCAGCAATTGTTATTTCAACCGCTCCGATTATGTTGCTATATCCCTTTGTTCAAAAATATTTTAATCAAGGTGTAATGATTGGCGCCTTGAAAGAATAGGAGAAAAACATGAAAAATAAATCATTTACATATTTGTTCTTAGGAACAGTTACACTTGCTGGCTTAACAGCCTGTGCAAATTCCAATAATGCGAATAAGGACGATAAATCTGGAGAAGATTCTTATAAAATCACAACTGTTCGTTGGTCTGACTGGGGAGAAGATTATCATAAAGGTTTTCTAACAGATTCTGCCAAAGAATCCGGTATCGATGTTAAATGGGACACACTTGTAGCTGCAGATTGGGCAGATAAGAAATCTGTTTTGGTTGCTAGTGGAGATTTACCAGATGCGTTTTTAGGTTCAAATGCTTTTACAGATTCAGAAATTGCTCAGAACCAATCTTTATTTATTCCATTGGAAGATTTAATCAAAGAAAACATGCCAAATTTAACTAAGGCTATGGAAAAAGAGCCTAAGATTAAAGCGATGATTACTTCACCAGATGGTCATATCTACAGCCTACCTAAAAAATTACCGATGCGCCCTACTGTAGCTAATCAGCTATTTATTAATAAAAAGTGGCTGGATAATTTAGGATTAAAGGTTCCAGAAACGTATGATGATTTAGTAAAAGTACTACAAGAATTTAAGGATAAAGATGCGAACGGAAATGGAGACGCTTCTGATGAAATTCCATTCGGAGCAGGAAACTTTGATCCAACATTCTCATATATTCTTCCGTTCAATAATCGTTTAGGGGCAGATAATACATATGAAATGTCTGTAAAAGATGGAAAACCAGTCTACCTTCGTACAGAGGAAAGTTATAAACAAGGGATTGCAGCAATGCACGAATCTTATAAAAAAGGTTTGATTGATCCGGAAATCTTTACAGAAGATACCTCTATGAGTGTTGCGAAACGTATGGATAAGGGAGTATCTAGAGTAGGTGTTTCTAGTGGTTGGACAGCAGATGCAACGTTTGGCTTACATTCAAGTGAGTATATTGCTCTACCTGCTTTAAAAGGTATGGATGGAAAACAATATGTCTTTTCTGATCCAGATCATTACAACTATGGTCGCAATGAGATTTTGATTACAAATAAGAGCAAAAACCCTGCTAAATTATTGAAATGGTTGGATAAATTATATACAGATGAAGCAAGTATTCAGAATTTCTATGGATCATTTGGAATAGCTACTGAAAAGAATGGTGATAAGTTTAAAGTGTTACCTCCTAAAGATGGTAAATCAGCTGATGAATGGGCATGGATTAATTCACTTCGAGATTTTGGTCCTAAATACGTAAGCGATGATATCAATAGTCGCGTAGAAATCGATCAAACACAAGGTGATGGATTGAAATTGAAGATGGACCAAGATTTGAAACAATTTGCGTTGCCAGCTTACCCTAATGTGATTTATTCACAAGAAGAGCTTAACAAATTATCATCAATCTATGTTAGTATTGAATCCTATGTCAAACAACAAGCATCTAAATGGGTAGTTGAAGGCGGCATAGAAAAAGAATGGGACTCATACAAAGAAACTCTTAAGAATATGGGATTGGACGAATTTATGAAGATTCAACAGGAAGCATATAATCGTTACCAAAAAGAAGTCAAAGAGTAATACTTTATATGAACTCTTGGTTGTATAAACAAGGGACTAGCTAATTACAGGAAGCGAGACTGATAACATCAAATTATCTCGCTTCCTTTATTCTAATTTTTAAAGAAATTTGGAAATGTTTTTGTGCAACTGACATTCTAAAATATAGAGTTAAGACGATTGATTTTATGGAGAATATATTATGCAAAAATTATTTTCATTAGATGGAAAAGTGGTTAGAATTTTAACTTTTTTGACAGATTTAATTATTTTAAATACTCTATTTATTGTTAGTTGTATTCCAATAGTTACAATTGGGGCATCATTAACTTCTCTTACGACAATGTGGTATCGTATTTTAAAAGGTAAAGATACCGATATTGCTTATCATTATTTTCGGATCTTTAGACAAAATTTTAAACAATCAACTTTTATTTGGTTGTTTATCCTCCTAATAGAATTACTTTTATATGTGAACTATTGTCTTTGGGGCTATTCAAGTTTATTTTCAGAGTATAGTTTATTGTTAGTGTTGCCCTTTTTATTTGTTATAATACTTTTGATGAGTGTTATTTTCCCCTATATTGGTCTATTTAAAGATAATCTAAAAAATAGTATTGTAAATAGCGTATTAATTTGTATTTTAAATCCAATACAAGCTATCATGTTGGTTTTATTTAATATTTCTGTACTGTATATGAGTTTTAGTAGTCCAGAACGAGTTTTAACAGCTATTTACGTATTTACATTTGGGGGATTTGCTTTTTGCGGATTGATGAATGTAACGATAACAAATAAAATGTTTGATAAGGTAAAGAAATTTACTAAAAGGAGGAAAACAAAGTGAAAATTTTTAAGGGAGAGTTTTATCGAATCTCTGTATTAACAGACAAGTTAGTAAGGTTAGAATACTCTCAAACTGGAAGTTTTGAGGATAGAACGACACAACTTATCTATAATAGAGATTTTGGTCAAGTTTCGTTAGATTATATCGAGACATCAAACGTACTAGATATTATGACGGACTATTTTCATCTGCACTTTAATAAAGGAGAATTTAACGCCGAAAATTTATTTATAGAATTAAAAGGAAATTTTGCCGTATATGGTAGTCGTTGGTATTTTGGTGAATCTATTGAAACGTTAAAAGGAACAGCTCGGACTCTGGATAAGGCAGATGGAGCCATCCCATTAGAAGATGGAATTATTAGCCGAAATGGTATAGCCTTATTGGATGATTCTCAAGGATTTATTTGGGATGAACAGTCTGGTTATATTGAGAGAGAAAATCAAATTGACCTCTATTTCTTTGCCTATGGGCATGATTATAGAGGAGCAATCAGAGACTTTTATCATTTGACTGGTTCAACACCCTTGTTACCAAGATATGCTTTAGGCAATTGGTGGAGTAGATATTGGCCTTATACGTCGGATGAATACTTGGATTTAATAGACAGATTTGAAACAGAAAAAATTCCATTATCTATTGGTGTGTTAGATATGGATTGGCATATAACTGACATTCCAGCCCGTTTTGGAAGTGGCTGGACAGGATATAGTTGGAATAAAAACTTAATACCTAATCCAGAACAGTTATTGCAACAACTTCATGATAGAAAGTTAAAACTCTCTTTAAATGTCCATCCTGCTGATGGTATACGGGCTTATGAAGAAGCTTATCCTCGGGTCGCCAAACGATTGGGGTTGAATGTAGAATTAGAAGAACCAGCCATTTTTGATTTTTTTAATCCCTCTTTTAGGGAAGCTTACTTTAAAGATGTTCATTATAAGCTGGAAAAGCAGGGGGTAGATTTTTGGTGGATTGATTGGCAACAAGGGACACAAGGCATGTTGGATCCACTGTGGCTTTTAAACCATTATCACTATCAGGATAGTTGTAAAAATGCAGAAGGTGGCTTGATTTTATCAAGATATGCAGGGCCGGGTAGTCACCGATACCCTGTTGGTTTTTCAGGAGATACCATTATTAGTTGGAATTCCTTAAGATTTCAACCTTATTTTACAGCGACAGCATCTAACATCGGTTATAGTTGGTGGAGCCATGATATCGGTGGGCACATGCTGGGGGATTATGATGAAGAGCTACAAACTAGATGGCTACAGTTTGGTGTTTTTAGTCCGATAACTCGATTACATAGTTCTAGAAGTCCCTTCAATAGTAAAGAACCTTGGTTTTTTTCAGAAACAACATCTAAGATTATGAAGAAATACCTACGTTTGAGACATCAGATGATTCCATATCTATATACCATGAATGTACAGACACATGAGGAAGGTGCCCCTTTAATCAGCCCAATGTATTATTTTTACCCAGAGAATGATGAGAGCTATAATGTTCCAAATCAATACTTTTTTGGAACAGAACTGATGGTGGCTCCCATTGTAGAAAAGATGGATTTGGCATTCCAATCTGCAAAAGTAGATGTATGGTTCCCTGAAGGTGAATGGTATGACTTCTTTTTAGAGAAAAAGTACACAGGTGGTGTGAAGTTAAGTGTTTATAGAGACATCTCGACTATGCCTGTGTTTGCAAAAAGTGGTGCAATCATTCCCTTGGTTGGTTCTGAGATAGATATGGGTGTTGATTTACCTGAAATTGTAGATTGGTATGTATTCCCAGGCAAACAACATTCTTTTGAAATGATTGAAGATCAAAATGGTCAAAGATATAAAACAAGATTATCAATCGATTGGGAAATGGGGATGGTAGAGTTAGCATTACAAGGAGATTCTAGTATCGTTCCAAGTAATAGAAGACATAGAATTCATTTTAAAGGAACGAATGTGTCTATAATTGAATTGCCAAATAAGAATGATACAGCTAGATTTGAATGGAAAGATAATAAAAGGACATCCCTAAATGACGAAGTTTTTAGACTACTAAAAACGGCTTCTCTTCCATATGAATTAAAAGATAGATTATTAAATCAATTCATCAATGCCAAAAATTCTCATGAGTTAATGAATATCTTGCATCATCAGGATAAGGAATTGAGAGGGCGTTTGTTGGAAATGATATTTACTAGCGAAAACTAATTGAGATAATTAGAAAGTTATTTGTTTAGTGTATATGAAGATTCGGTATGGTATTTGTTATCATTGGTCACATTGAAAATATGAAATAAGCACCTACAACATAGACTTTACAACACTTCATGGTTCGATCCGTGAGGTGTTTTTCCATTTAAGTCAAAGCCCATCAAAAAATCTCACTATTCATTAGGCTAAAGGAAACCTGATCATAGTGAGATTGTGAATTATAGTAGTTTTTGTATTGCCTCTTCAATTTGTTTCGGGTCTGTTTTTGAAGAGAAGCGTTCAAAGACCTGCCCATCACGACCAATGAGAAACTTACCGAAATTCCATTCGATTCGTTTTCCCAGTGGGCCAGATTTTTGTTCTTTCAACCAAACATAGAGAGGATCTGCTTCCTTACCGTTGACCTTGATCTTGGCAAAACGTGGGAAGGTGGTCTGGTAATGTAGGCTACAGAAGGCGTTGATTTCCTCTGCGCTACCGGGGGCTTGTCCCATAAACTGATTGCAAGGGAAGTCTAAAATCTCAAAACCTTGTTCTTGATAGCGATCATAGAGTTCTTGAAGTCCTTGGTACTGGGGCGTTAAACCACATCCAGTAGCAGTGTTGGCAACCAAGAGAACCTTACCACGATAAGCATCTAGTGGAGTTGATTGGTTGTTTTGGTCTAAAACGGAAAAATCATAAAGTGAAGTCATGAGGGCCTCTTTTCTTTTTCTACATTGTAACAGTTTTTACTTTTTTCGTCGAGTCGGATGGAAGATGTTGTTGAAAAATAGGTCCTTGATATAATAGAAATCGTTTACAAATAGCTTAAAAAATGGTGTGGTTTAATTAAACCGATTTACTTAGTTCCTATTGATTTATTGGAGTGTATACATGCAAACAAAAACAAAGAAACTCATTGTGAGTTTGTCTTCACTTGTTTTATCAGGATTTTTATTATACCATTATCTGACAGTTGGAGCGGAAGAAACGCCTACGAATACCATTCAGAAAAGCCAGAAGTTCAGTATCAGCAAAGGGATACAAAAAATTTAGTTGAAAATGGTGATTTTGGTCAGACGGAGGACGGAAGCAGTCCGTGGACAGGAAGCAAAGCTAAGGGGTGGTCAGCTTGAGTAGACCAGAAGAATAGTTCTGCAGATGCCTCAACTCGAGTTATTGAGGCTAAGGATGGGGCTATCACTATCTCAAGCCATGAGAAATTAAGGGCAGTGGTTCACCGTATGGTCCCTATTGAAGCTAAGAAAAAGTACAAACTGCGTTTCAAGATTAAAACAGATAATAAAGTCGGGATTGCTAAGGTTCGTATCATTGAGGAAAGTGGTAAGGACAAGCAATTGTGGAATTTTGAAACGACATCAGGAACAAAGGACTGGAAGACCATTGAAGCAGACTATAGCCCGACTTTAGATGTTGATAAAATCAAGCTGGAGTTATTCTATGAAACGGGAACTGGGACTATTTCTTTTAAGGATATTGAGCTGGTAGAGGTAGCAGACCAGCCTTCTGAGGATTCTCAAACAGATAAACAGATCGAGGAAAAGATTGATTTACCAATTGGGAAAAAACATGTCTTTGCTCTTGCAGACTATACTTATAAGGTAGAAAATCCTGATTTTGCTTCAGTCAAAAATGGAATTTTAGAACCTCTTAAGGAAGGGACAACCAATGTCATTGTCAGTAAAGATGGAAAGGAGGTGAAAAACATTCCTTTGAAGATTCTAGCCTCTGTTAAGGATGCATACACAGCCCGTTTGGATGACTGGAATGGTATCATCGCTGGGAATCAATACTATGATTCTAAAAATGAACAGATGGCCAAATTAAACCAGGAACTGGAAGGAAAAGTGGCTGATAGCCTATCCAGTATTTCAAGTCAGGCGGGTCGCACCTATTTGTGGGAAAAATTTTCAAATTATAAAACGTCTGCGAATCTAACTGCTACTTATCGGAAATTGGAGGAGATGGCCAAGCAAGTGACCAATCCTTCTTTTCGTTATTATCAGGATGAAACCGTTATTCGAACAGTTAGGGATTCCATGGAATGGATGCATAAACATGTCTACAATAGTGAAAAAAGCATTGTTGGGAGTTGGCGGGATTATGAAATCAGTACACCTCGTGCCATCAACAATACCTTGTCTCTGATGAAAGAATACTTCTCTGATGAGGAAATTAAAAAATATACAGATGTGATTGAAAAATTTGCGCCAGATCCCGAACATTTCCGAAAGACGATTGATAACCCATTTAAGGCCCTAGGTGGATATGGGAAGGGTAAAAGTAATAGCTGGTTTACTGCGTAAGGATGACCAAGAAATTTCTTCTACCATTCGTTCGATTGAGCAAGTGTTCAAGTTGGTAGACCAAGGTGAAGGTTTTTATCAAGATGGATTCTATATCGACCACACCAATGTTGCCTATACGGGTGCTTATGGGGATGTCTTGATTGATGGCCTGTCTCAACTGTTGCCAGTCATTCAAAAGACCAAGAGCCCAATCAATAAAGATAAAATGCAAACGATGTACCACTGGATTGATAAATCGTTTGCCCCTTTGCTGGTGAATGGAGAGTTGATGGATATGAGTCGTGGACGCTCGATCAGTCGTGCAAATTGCGAGAGGCACGTGGCCGTAGTAGAAGTGCTAAGAGGGATTCACCGGATAGCGGATATGTCTGAAGGAGAAACCAAACAACGTTTGCAGAGTCTTGTGAAGACCATTGTTCAATCGGATAGTTATTATGATGTCTTTAAGAATTTGAAGACTTATAAGGATATCAGTTTGATGCAATCTTTGTTAAACGATGCTGGAGTCGCAAGTGTTCCAAGAATCAGTTACCTATCTGCCTTTAATAAGATGGGTAAAACAGCCATGTACAATGCAGAGAAAGGGTTTGGATTTGGCTTGTCACTCTTTTCTAGTCGTACCTTGAATTACGAACACATGAACAAGGAAAACAAACGTAGTTGGTATACGAGTGATGGGATGTTCTATCTTTACAATGGCGATTTGAGTCACTATAGCGATGGCTATTGGCCAACAGTTAATCCATATAAGATGCCTGGTACGACAGAAACAGATGCTAAGAGATCGGATAGTGATACAGGTAAAGTTCTACCGTCTGCTTTCGTTGGAACGAGCAAACTAGATGAGGCCAATGTGACAGTAACCATGGATTTCACTAACTGGAATCAAGTGATCCATATAAAGTCTATGTCAATGATAAAGAAGCCTCCCTCACGGAACAAGAAAAGGATTATCCTGAAACCCAAAGTGTCTTCTTAGAATCGTCCGATTCGAAAAAGAATATTGGTTACTTTTTCTTTAAGAAGAGTTCAATCAGTATGAGTAAGGCTGTCCAAAAGGGATCTTGGAAGGATATCAATGAAGGACAGTCAGACAAGGAAGTTGAAAATGAATTTCTTACGATTAGTCAGGCTCATAAGTAAAATGGGGATTCTTATGGCTATATGCTCATCCCTAATGTGGATCGTGCCACCTTCAATCAAATGGTAAAAGAGTTAGAAAGTAGTCTCATCGATAACAATGAGACCCTTCAGTCTGTTTATGATGCCAAACAAGGAGTTTGGGGCATTGTGAAATATGATGATTCTGGTTCTACTATTTCCAACCAATTCCAAGTCTTGAAACGTGGGGTCTATACCATTCGAAAAGAAGGGTATGACTATAAGGTTGCCTACTACAATCCTGAAACCCAGGAATCAGCTCCAGATCAGGAAGTCTTTAAAAAGTTAGAACAAGCAGCTCAACCACAAACTCAGGATTCAAAAGAAAAGGAAAAATCTGAAGAAGAAAAGAACCATTCGGATCAAAAGAATCGCCCTCAGACAGGAGAAGGTCAGTCAATCTTGGCAAGTCTAGGGCTCTTGCTACTTGGGGCGACTTATCTATTCCGTAGAGGAAAGAATAACTGATTTGTTCATCATCTAAGATGAATCACATGAAACTGTGGAAAATAGAAAAAATCCGAAGAAAGTCAAACATCTTCGGATTTTTCTTTTAAAAAGAGTTTGGAACAAAAAGATTTTGATTTTAGAAATTCTTTATTATAAATTTTAAAAATCGATAGATTAGACAAAAAAGCGAACAATACAGAATTCTGAGTGTCAGATAACTCGTTTTGTTCGCTTTTTATATTTAAGGTTAGACTTTTGTCCCAGACTATTTTCACTTCATTTTATCTGAGTGTAACATACTGTTGGGCAATCTCGCTAATGCGGTCAAAGTCGCCTTGGGAAGCGAGTTTATTGAGTTCGCCACCAATTCCAACGGCGTCTGCACCAGCAGCGAACCATTGAGGAATGTTGTTTAGGCCGACTCCTCCGGTTACCATTACGGAAACTTGTGGGATCGGTGCCTTGACTGCAGAGATATATGCTGGACTGAGAGCACTACCTGGGAAGAGTTTAATGATTTCACTACCGGCTTCAAGTGCAGTCGTTATCTCTGTGAGAGTAATACAGCCTGGAATGTACGGTGTGCTGTAGAGATTGCACATTTTTGCAGTTTCAGCATGGAAAGATGGAGAAACAACGTAATTTGCTCCGGCTAGAATAGCATCTCTAGCAGTTACGGCATCAATCACAGTACCTGCACCGATACAAACACTTTGATCGTCCTGATACAAGTCTACAAGTTCCTTGATGATTTGCCCTGCATACTGATTGGTATAGGCGATTTCAATAGCTTTGATACCTCCCTTGATACAAGCAATCGAGGCTTGCAGTCCTTCTTCCTTTGTATTTCCTCGAATAACAGCGACAATTTTTTGTTTTTTTAGTTCAATAATCGTATCTGATTTGGTCATGTAATTCTCCTAACGAATGATATCTTGTGCATTTGCCAGTAATTTTTCAATACTAGTTTCGGAAGTGGAGAGATGGTCTCCTGGAAGAGTACATTTGAGAGTTGCGCTCGCAACTGCAAAGTCAATGGTAGTTTTTAAGGAGGAATGATGGAGTAGTTGATAAAGGGCACCAGATATAAAGGCATCCCCGCTACCAACTCGTTGATAGACTGCAGTTTTTAGTTGGACAGACTCTTCAAATCGTTCTCCCAGAGCATAGGCCTGATAGACATTTTTGTCTTGTTCATCACTAGAGCGGAGAGTATGGAAAATGGCCTTGAAACCATAGGCTTCTTTTAATTGTCGCATGCGATTTTCCACCTCTTTTAGGCTGGCTCTGTCTCTTGGGAACATCTCTAGATTTTGGTCATCAATCATGAGAGGATCAATACCAAAGCAATAGTCAGCGAAACGTGCAAACTTAGAAAATTCATACTTGGCTTCTAGGACTGAAATCATCTTTGTTCTCAGATTGAGATCCATTGAAACGATAATCCCTCGGCGCTTGGCTTCTTCCAAGAGTAGGAGAAGGAGCGTACGAACCTCTTGACCGATAGCTACAGTGATTCCACTAAAATGAAAAT
Source organism: Streptococcus sp. k-628 (assembly GCF_013277475.1). NCBI lineage: Bacteria > Bacillati > Bacillota > Bacilli > Lactobacillales > Streptococcaceae > Streptococcus > Streptococcus sp. k-628. The sequence continues at coordinate 16,231 of NZ_VMMZ01000044.1, read as the reverse complement.
GGCCAATCCCCTGAAAGAGAGAATCCATATCTAGCATGTTTGGCCGAATCTGGCTGATACTCGTATGCTTACGATCGTAGAAAACTTCACTTTGACGACAACCAAAGCCGTTCTCCAAAAAGTAGAGGCCGATTCGATCGCCAAGCCGACAGATTGAACTGGTATCGATTTGGTGCTGTTTCAAGAATGTGAGAAAACGATCTCCAATCTCGTTGGCAGGGAGTGCGGTAAAGACTTTCGTTGAGATACCCAGGGCTTGCAAATTACAAGCGATGTTAATTTCTGATCCGCCAAAATAAGTCGAACTGGCAACATGATCGCCGATACTGGTGGCATCTAATGGTGAGATTCGAATTAATGGTTCGCCAAACAGTAATATTTTCGTCATCCATTAGTTCCTTTCTGGTTTAGAATAGCTTTACTTGGCTAATACTTCTTTCAAATAAGCAGCGACTTCATCATCTTGGCAGTTTTCAAAGAAGTATTCTTGGAAGTATTTGCCAGAGATGGTGTCTTTGAGGAAGTCTTGGTCGATTGTTTTAAGGATGGTCATCAAATCATTGTAGGTGATTTGTTTCACCTCGTTTAAGATACGAGCGTTGCGTTGTTCAGGGATTACACGTTCTCTTGGGTAGCCACCGCCCATTTCTTCAGCAAATAAGCGTTCAAACATCAATTTGAGGGTCAGTTCTGCCCCCCAGCCAAATCCTTTGGCATAAGGGATAGACAAGGCGTTACCACCATTGATTTGAGAATAAAGGTAAGCGTCAGTTGGGTCCACTGCTAGACCACAGACAACACCAGGGAAGCTGTTTAAAGCAAGCATAGCTCCTACACCCGTACCACAGCCGGTAACAACAAAGTCAACTGCCTTTGTATTTAAAAGGATGGCAGCCATTAGGCCGTTTTGTACGTATGTTAATGGGTTTTCACCTTCTTCTCCACGCATACCATAGTTAAATAATTGGTAGCCTTTTTTATTTGTCGCTTCTTTTAGACTATCATAAATAATGTGATTCTTACTAGCTTGACTATTTTCATTGATTAATGCGATTTTCATAAGATCCTCTTTCTATTTTTACTCAGGTTGTTTTCCGATGTAGGCTAAGATACCGCCATCTACATATAGGATGTGGCCATTGACAAAGTCGCTGGCATCACTAGCGAGAAAGACAGCAGGGCCCATTAAATCTTCAGGATTTCCCCAACGTGCAGCAGGTGTTTTTGCAATGATGAACTGGTCAAATGGGTGGCGAGAACCATCTTCTTGCAACTCACGAAGAGGTGCTGTTTGAGGAGTGGCAATGTAACCCGGTCCGATTCCGTTACATTGGATATTGGCTCCACCGTATTCAGACGCAATGTTGCGGGTCAACATTTTCAAGCCGCCTTTAGCGGCAGCATAAGCGCTAACCGTTTCACGTCCCAGTTCGCTCATCATCGAGCAAATATTGATAATCTTTCCATGCCCTTTCTTTATCATAGAAGGAATGACTGCTTTTGAAACGATAAATGGTGCGTTTAAGTCAATATCGATGACCTTACGGAAATCAGCGGCGCTCATTTCGCACATTGGAACGCGGCGGATAATACCAGCGTTATTAACGAGGATGTCAATGACACCAACCTCTTGTTCGATTTGCTTGACCATGGCTTGGATACCGTCCTCGTCTGTCACGTCACAGACATACCCATGGGCTTCGATGCCAACTTCACGATAAGCTTCAATCCCTTTATTGACCAGGTCTTGATTGATATCATTAAAGACAATAGTAGCGCCGACCTCAGCGTAGGATTTGGCAATAGCAAATCCAATTCCATAAGAAGCGCCGGTGATGAGAGCAATTTTTCCTTTTAAAGAAAACTGTTCAATTGAGAATGATGTATTTGTCATTTGATACTTCCTTTCAAATTTGTTAAGACTTCTCTATAACCAAATTATATTCTAGTAAACCGGTTTTGTCAATAATTAAATATTTTTATTTCTGAAAATCTTTGTTTTCCTAAAAAAACGGAAGATTTTGAAGTTTCTGTCTATTGTAATGGTTAAACAAGCAATGAAAGCGCTAATATTTTTTTGAAAAAACTATTGACAAGATAAAAATAAAGGTCTACAATGTAAAATATAGAGTAAACCGGTAAACTCAAAAAAGAAAGGAGAAAAGATGAAAATTGTACTTGTAGGGCATGGACATTTTGCCACAGGGATTTATAGTTCTTTACAATTGATTGCAGGCAATCAAGAAAATGTGGAGGCGATTGACTTTGTGGAAGGAATGTCAGCAGATGAACTCAAGCAAAAAATCTTACTTGCAATTTCAAATGAAGAAGAAGTTTTAATCCTAAGTGATCTCTTGGGAGGATCGCCATTCAAGGTTTCTTCTACCATAATGGGAGAAAATCCAGCCAAAACAATGAATGTTCTCTCGGGTTTGAACTTAGCCATGTTAATGGAAGCAGTCTTTGCTAGAATGGCTCATAGCTTTGATGAGGTTGTTAATAAATCAGTAGTGGCGGCTCAGGGCGGAGTCGTAAATGGTAAAGAATTGTTTTCAACGGATGCAGAGGAAGAGGAAGAAGATTTCGAATCGGGTATTTAAAGGGTAAAAGAATGATAAAAAAGGTTACGATTGAAGAAATAAAATCGCCTGAGCGCTTCTTAGAAGTACCACTTCTGACGAAAGAAGAAGTCGGCCAGGCAATCGATAAGGTTATTCGGCAGTTAGAACTCAACCTTGACTATTTCAAGGAAAATTTCCCGACGCCAGCTACCTTTGATAATGTCTATCCAATCATGGATAATACGGAATGGACCAATGGTTTCTGGACAGGAGAACTGTGGTTGGCTTATGAATACAGTCAACAGGATGCATTTAAAAACATCGCTCATAAAAATGTTCTTTCTTTCCTGGATCGTGTCAATAAGAGAGTAGAATTGGATCACCATGATCTCGGCTTCTTGTACACACCGTCTTGTATGGCTGAATATAAGATAAATGGAGATGGAGAGGCCAGAGAGGCAGCCTTGAAAGCTGCAGATAAGTTGATTGAACGCTATCAAGAAAAAGGTGGTTTTATTCAAGCTTGGGGAGACTTGGGCAAGAAAGAGCATTACCGTTTGATTATCGACTGCTTGCTCAACATCCAACTCTTATTCTTTGCTTATCAAGAAACAGGCGATCAGAAATACTACGATATTGCAGAAAGCCATTTCTATGTTTCAGCTAATAATGTAATCCGTGATGACGCTTCGTCCTTCCACACCTTCTACTTTGATCCTGAGACAGGTCAACCCCTTAAGGGTGTAACGAGACAAGGGTATAGTGATGATTCATGCTGGGCACGTGGTCAATCATGGGGAGTCTATGGTATTCCTTTGACTTATCGTCACCTGAAAGACGAGTCCTGCTTTGACTTGTTTAAGGGTGTAACCAATTATTTCTTGAATCGTCTGCCAAAAGATCATGTTTCTTATTGGGATTTGATTTTTAATGATGGTAGTGATCAATCACGAGATTCTTCAGCAACAGCTATCGCTGTCTGTGGGATTCATGAAATGCTAAAACATCTCCCAGAGGTGGATGCTGACAAAGATATTTATAAACATGCTATGCATGCCATGCTTCGTTCTTTGATCGAACATTATGCAAATGATCAATTTACCCCTGGTGGGACAAGTCTCCTCCACGGTGTGTACTCATGGCATTCAGGTAAAGGAGTGGACGAAGGCAATATCTGGGGTGACTACTATTACCTAGAAGCCCTTAGCCGTTTCTACAAAGACTGGAACCTATATTGGTAGGAGGAGAAATATGACAACGCCAAATATTATTATGACCCGTATTGATGAACGGTTGATTCATGGGCAAGGACAACTTTGGGTAAAATACCTAGGTTGTAATACGGTCATTGTTGCCAATGACGAAGTAAGCACGGACAAGATGCAACAAACTCTGATGAAAACAGTTGTGCCAGACTCAGTTGCCATGCGTTTCTTCCCTTTGCAAAAGGTGATTGATATCATTCACAAGGCCAATCCTGCTCAAACGATCTTTATCGTTGTAAAGGATGTGAAGGACGCTTTAACCTTGGTAGAAGGTGGTGTCCCTATTAAAGAAATCAATATTGGGAACATTCACAATGCCCCTGGTAAAGAGCAAGTGACACGCTCCATCTTCCTGGGTGAAGAGGACAAGGCAGCCCTCAAGGAATTGAACCAAACTTATCAAGTAACATTTAATACGAAAACAACTCCAACAGGAAATGATGGAGCTGTGGAAGTCAACATTATGGACTATATTTAAAAGAGGAGATCGTTATGTCGATTAATGTATTTCAAGCGATTTTAATTGGATTATGGACAGCTTTCTGTTTTAGTGGAATGCTGTTAGGGATTTACACCAATAGATGTATTGTTTTGTCATTTGGTGTCGGAATTATTCTAGGTGATTTGCCTACTGCTCTTGCAATGGGAGCTATTGGTGAATTGGCTTATATGGGATTCGGTGTTGGTGCTGGAGGTACTGTTCCACCAAACCCAATCGGACCTGGTATCTTTGGTACCTTGATGGCTATCACTAGTGCTGGTAAAGTCAGTCCAGAAGCGGCTCTTGCCCTCTCTACTCCGATTGCTGTGGCGATTCAATTCTTACAAACTTTTGCCTACACTGTACGTGCTGGTGCGCCTGAAACGGCGATGAAGCACTTGAAAAACCATAATTTGAAGAAATTCAAGTTCACTCTAAATGCAACAATTTGGTTGTTTGCCTTTATTGGATTTACCTTGGGTTGCTTGGGTGCCCTTTCAATGGATACCTTGTTGAAACTCGTAGACTACATTCCACCAGTATTGCTTACAGGTTTGACAGTTGCTGGTAAAATGCTCCCAGCTATCGGTTTTGCAATGATCTTGTCAGTGATGGCTAAGAAAGAGTTGATTCCGTTTGTTTTGTTGGGATATGTTTGTGCAGCTTATCTAAACATCCCAACAATTGGTATTGCAATTGTAGGTACTATCTTTGCTTTGATTGAATTTTATAACAAGCCAAAAACAGCGAATCATGTGGTAGAGGAGGAAGCACACGATGACTGGATCTAACAAATTAACAAAACGTGATTATTTTAAAACGTCTTTGCGGGCATTCTTTTGTCAAAATGGATTTAACTATAGTAACTATCAAGGGTTGGGATATGCCAATGTGATGTATCCTGCTTTGAAAAAACACTATGGAGAGGATCAGGAAGGTTTCTACCAAGCCTTGGAAGAAAACTGTGAATTCTATAATACCAACCCACATTTCCTGCCTTTTATTACCAGTTTGCACCTTGTAATGTTGGAAAATGGCCGTCCGGCAAAAGAGACACGTAGCATCAAGATGGCCTTGATGGGGCCATTGGCAGGTATTGGGGATTCTCTTTCTCAATTCTGTTTAGCTCCATTGTTCTCAACCATCGCCGCTTCTTTTGCTCAAGAAGGCCTGGTTGTCGGTCCAATCTTGTTCTTCCTTGCGATGAATACGATTTTAACAGCGATTAAATTGTCAACTGGTCTGTATGGATACAAACTAGGAACGACTGTGATTGATAAACTAAGCGAGCAGATGGCAACGATTTCTCGTATTGCCAATATTATTGGTGTAACCGTAATTGCTGGTTTGGCAGCGACATCTGTTAAGATTATGGTGCCGATCACCTTTGCTGCAGGGGAAGTTAAAGCAGACGCTAAACAAAGTATCGTAAGTATTCAGGGAATGCTTGATAAGGTTGCTCCAGCTCTTCTACCAGCCCTATTTACACTTTTAGTTTACTACTTGATCAAAGAAAAGAAATGGACAACATATAAACTCGTTATTTTAACAGTTATCATCGGAATTATCGGAAGCTGGCTTAAGATTCTAGCTTAATGGATACAACATTGTTTTATGGAATAGTGATTGTCTTGGCAGTGAGCCCCCTTTTACTGTCAAGCTTTCATTCTATTCGTCAGCAAAAGTTGCTTCGCAAACAGATGGAGCAACGAAAAGAGTATTTAGCTTCTTTAACATCTGGTGATGAAGTGTTGTTATTGTCTGGAATTCATGGAAAAATCATTTCTATCAAAGATGACTTGGTCTCCTTGCAGATTGCAAAAGGTGTGGTCATCTATGTAGAAAAGGAAAGTGTAATGGGAAAGACAAAAGAACTGCTTTTTAAGTAGTTCTTTTTCTGGTAATAGATAATGAAAGAAGAAAGAAGACAATTTTTTGAAAGAATTGATGGGGATCAATATCGTGATTATATCTTGTCCCACTGTTCACAAGACTATGAGAAAGTCAAGCGTTCCCTTGAACGCTTGATGGACAATCGTTTTATGTTTGATAGTCCTTGGGATATGGAACCTTGTTCAAAAATCCATCAAATCCAGCCGATGGTGTGGAATCAAGTATTTGAAGATGATCCAGAATGGGCTTATATGCTCAATCGACAAGAATATCTCTTGCAGTTTATGATAGGGTACCTGGTAGAAGGAGATAAGGGCTATATCCAAAAGTGCAAGTTCTTTCTATTTGACTGGATTGAGCAGGTGAGAGAATTTCGTCCTCAATCATTGATGACTAGAACCTTGGATACGGGTATTCGTTCCTTTACTTGGTTGAAACTACTCTTGCTCCTCTTGAAATTTGACTTGCTAGAGGAGGAAGAACTAGAGAAAATTTTGGTCAGTCTAGAAAAGCAGATTGACTTTATGAAAAGCCATTATCGCGCCAAGTACACCCTTAGTAACTGGGGAATTTTACAAACGATTCCGATACTTGCAACCTATCATTTCTTTTCAGATAAGATGGACCTAGAAGAAGCTTACCATTTTGCTTCAAAGGAGTTGAAACAGCAGATCGAGACGCAGATTTTAGAGGATGGAAGTCAGTTTGAACAGTCGATTCTCTATCATGTAGAGGTTTATAAAGCCTTGCTGGACTTGTGTCTCTTGCTTCCGGACTTGCAAGATAGCTTTCAAGAGCTGCTGGAAAAGATGGCGACTTACATTCAAATGATGACAGGTCTAGATGGACGGACCTTGGCTTTTGGTGATAGCGATTCTACAGAAACGACAGAGATTTTGAGCCTGTCTGCTATGGTTTTGAACAAGGAAGACCTTCTTAACGGTCTGGATGTTAAAGTCGATTTACTTAGCCTCCTGTTCCTGGGGCGAGAAAAGGTCAAGCGACTGCAGGAATTTGAAAAGAGAGCTTGGCAGCCTAAGTTCAGGAGCTTTGAAGATTCTGGGCATGTTTGCATTAAGGATGAACATCGTTATCTATTTTTTAAAAACGGTCCGCTGGGAAGTGCCCATAGCCATAGTGACGAGAATAGTTTTTGCTTACAGTATCAAGGCCAACCGATTTTCATAGATACTGGGCGTTATTCTTATCGGGAGGTAGATGAACGTTATCTCTTAAAGAGTGCTTGGAGTCATTCGACCTGTATAGTAGATGGGAAAGCTCCAGAAAGGATCGTGGGATCCTGGGAATATGAATACTATCCTCACTCCCTGTTTTGTCACCACAAAGAAAGAGAGGGAGTGCATTATATTGAGGGGGCGTATTTGTCAGCAGAACCTGATTTGCCTTATCTTCACAGGAGAAAAATCCTCATGTTGGCAGAGGATGTATGGCTCTTGGTAGATGATATCAGGTGTCAAGGTCAGCATGAGGCGTTGACTCAGTTTATCCTTGACAAGGATGTGACCTATCAAGATGGGAAAATCAATCAGTTGAAACTATGGAGTGAAGTTGATTTTGATTTGGAAGCTACGATCATTTCTCCTAAATACAACGAGCTTGAAAAAAGTAGCAAACTCATCAAACACCAATTCTTTGAGAATCAGATGCTGGATTATACAATCATTGCGCATGAGAGTTTTGAAATCATCCGTCATTCTGTCTACCAGACAGATGGTCATCAAGTAGAAAATGCTCTGGCTTTTGAAGTGAAAAATGACGAAACAGACAAGCTGATTCTGTTATTAAGCGAGGATATTTGTGTAGGTGAAAAATTATGCCTCGTTGACGGAACAAAAATGCGTGGAAAATGTCTAGTATATGATAAAATAAATGAGAGAATGATTCGCTTGCAGTGCTAGAAATAGACGTTTTGAATAGTGAATATGTTATAATGGGTATTAGTAGGAGGTGTTTTAGATTGGAGAAGAAACTGACCATAAAAGATATTGCAGAAATGGCTCAGACCTCGAAAACAACCGTGTCATTTTACCTAAACGGGAAATATGAAAAAATGTCCCAAGAGACACGTGAAAAGATTAAAAAAGTTATTCATGAAACAAATTACAAACCGAGCATTGTTGCGCGTAGCTTAAACTCCAAACGAACAAAATTAATTGGTGTTTTGATTGGTGATATTACCAACAGTTTCTCAACCCAAATTGTTAAGGGAATTGAGGATATCGCCAGCCAGAATGGCTACCAGGTAATGATAGGAAATAGTAACTACAGCCAAGAGAGTGAGGACAGGTATATTGAAAGCATGCTTCTCTTGGGAGTAGACGGCTTTATTATTCAGCCTACCTCTAATTTCCGAAAATATTCTCGTATCATCGATGAGAAAAAGAAGAAAATGGTCTTTTTTGATAGTCGGCTCTATGAACACCGGACTAGCTGGGTCAAAACCAATAACTATGATGCCGTTTATGATATGACCCAGTCCTGTATCGAAAAAGGTTATGAGCATTTTCTCTTGATTACAGCGGATACGAGTCGTTTGAGTACTCGGATTGAGCGGGCAAGTGGTTTTGTGGATGCTTTAACAGATGCTAATATGCGCCACGCTAGGCTAACCATTGAAGATAAGCATACGAATTTGGAACAAATTAAGGAATTTTTACAAAAAGAAATCAATCCCGATGAAAAAACTCTGGTATTTGTTCCTAACTGTTGGGCCCTACCTCCAGTCTTTACCGTTATCAAAGAGTTGAATTATAACTTGCCACAAGTTGGGTTGATTGGTTTTGACAATACGGAGTGGACTTGCTTTTCTTCTCCAAGTGTTTCGACGTTGGTTCAGCCCGCCTTTGAAGAAGGACAACAGGCTACAAAGATTTTGATTGACCAGATTGAAGGCCTCAATCAAGAAGAAAGGCAACAAGTCTTGGATTGTAGTGTGAGTTGGAAAGAGTCGACTTTCTAAGATGAAAGGGAAATAACTGGCAACCTCTGTTAAGAAATAAAATAATCCCATCTAGCATGAACTGGATGGGATTATTTGTCTATAAAATGAGAAATTACGGGAGTAATCTCCTAAATCAACTGTTTTTGATTTACTTCTTTAACTACTTGATAAAAGTTATAGAAGTAGACCAAACTTGAGATGATGGTTACGACTAGGAATATTGGAAATTTCCATTGGATGGGGTTTCTTGATTGTCTTGGTTCAAGACTGAAAAATCGTATAGTGAAGTCATTGCTTGCTTTTCTCCTTCTGTTTGGTATTTTTAGGAGTTTTTTCCTCCTGTAGGGATAGAAATCCGTAGGTCAGAGTTCCAAAAATGCTACCGATAATCAGACCATACATTAGTAAAGGACCACTTTTATCAAATTGCATGAGGAGCTTCACAAAATCTGGAAGGGACATCTGCTGAACGAAGACTTTATGAAAGATGAGTAAGGTAAAGAGGCCAATCTGAAGACCGATAAACACAACCCAGCTTCGAAATTTGATTTGGGCTTTGCTGTAGGTTTTGAGGATGATTTCTGACTTGTCATCTTTTTCCAAGTGGAGTTCTTTGACGGCTCTTTGAGTTTTTAAGGTAATGAAAAAGATGAGTCCAGAGTATACGTAGGGCATGGCATAGCGAACGGCTTCTATGAAGCGTCCAAATAATAGATAAAACAAGAAGAGTAAGAAGGAAGAATAAACGATTTGAACCATAGAACGGGCACAAGCTTTGTAGATAATCTCTTGCCGACATTCATCAAAAGGGCCCTGAATATGAAAGAGATTTCGGAGTAGGCGAGTGGTTAAGTCTTCTTTGTTCATGCTAATAACCTCCTAAATGAGCAGTTTTACTGATTTTCTTTTACGAATTGATAGAGATAATAAAGATAAGTGATAGAAGAAAGGCTAGCGATAGTCAGCAGTAAATAATATTTCCAATCGCTTGAGATGAGCATCAGTTGTGGTAAAGATAGAATTATAAAGTATAGTGCTAAGTTGAGTATGCGCGTTTTTGGGGAGTCAATCTTTAGATAAGTTAGTCCTTTGTTAAGGGCTGGAATAAAGACTAGCCCGAGGAATATCTCGCTGATTGGCAAGTTCCCTGAAACGATGATGAAGATGAGCAGAGAACTGAACAAAAGATGATAGGTAAGTAAAGTTAGTAATGATTTCATAGGGCACCTCTTAATCCTGGTCTTTTTTAGCTCTTGCAATACGAAGTGAGTCGACAATATGTATCATCACTCCGAAAAAGAAAGCTCCCAGTATAGTTTTAAAAATATGTTTTGTATTTAGAAGAGAAGTGATAAAATTTGGATTTTCACTTGTTAGGGTATCAATGAGTGGAATTATAAAAAATATCACTGTTCCATAAATCGAACCTGCTTTTAGACCAGGATAACGTAACTGTTTCTTTTCTTTTTTCATGAGTTTTCTCCTAATCATTATCCTGATCTTTCTTGGCTTTTTCAATGCGACGGGAGATGAGGAACTGTATGCTTGCTCCGAAGAAGATAGAACCGAGAATGCTTGATACACCATTTCTTATAGTGAGAAGAGACTGAAAATAGTCCTGACCTTCACCTATGAGTATACCGAGAAGAGGAGTTATAAAAAACATCCATAGACCAAAGAACAAACCTGCTTTCAGACCTGGGTAGCGAAGTTGCTTACTTTCTTTCTCACTCAGCATATCTGGATCAATAGCTGTAATCCCTGTTTTTTTCATTTGGTAGGTGACATAGCCAGCAGCGATGAGGGCAATCACTAAAATCAGAGGAGGATAGATTAGAGCCACTTCTTGAGGGTATTTATAGGCCAGAAGGAGTGGAATAAGATTTCCGAAAATCATCAGATAAAAGAGGACGATAAAGACTTGGTTCCCAATACGATCGGCCTCGCGTCGTTTGTGTTCGTCAAGGGGACCAGAAATACCGTATGTTCGTTTGATCAGTTTTTCAGTGAAGGTTTCTTTTTTCATGAGTTATCTCCTTTTTTAAAAATTATCCTCCCAAAAGAGACTGTTGAGGTCAGTTTGGAGGCTGCGGGCGAGATTGAGACAGAGTTCCAGGGTTGGATTGTACTTGTCGTTTTCAATCATATTGATGGTCTGTCTCGAGACACCGATATCCTTGGCGAGTTCGAGCTGGGAAATGCCCAGTTCCTTGCGAAATTCTTTCACACGATTCATCTGTTCTCCTTTCTGATTTGTGTCGCATATATTTGACTACATTATATTCTTCTATAGAGTGAATGTCAAGCATATTTGACATATTTCTTAAAGAAATCTTACTTGTTTTTGGCCTATTTGTCTGACTAGTGCAAGCTGGTCGGATTTGTGGTAAAATAGATAAGATATGACAAAAGAATTTCATCATGTAACGGTCTTACTCCACGAAACGATTGATGTGCTTGACGTAAAGCCTGACGGTATCTACGTTGATGCGACTTTGGGTGGAGCAGGCCATAGCGAGTATTTATTAAGTAAATTAAGTGAAAAGGGCCATCTCTATGCCTTTGACCAGGATCAGAATGCCATTGACAATGCGCAAAAACGCTTGGCACCTTACATTGAAAAGGGGATGGTGACTTTTATCAAGGATAACTTCCGTCATTTACAGGCACGTTTGCGCGAAGCTGGTGTTCAGGAAATTGATGGAATTTGTTATGACTTGGGAGTGTCTAGTCCTCAGCTGGACCAGCGTGAGCGTGGTTTTTCTTATAAAAAGGATGCGCCATTGGACATGCGCATGAATCAGGATGCTAGTCTGACAGCCTATGAAGTGGTGAATCACTACGACTATCATGACTTGGTTCGTATTTTCTTTAAGTATGGTGAGGATAAATTCTCTAAACAGATTGCGCGTAAGATTGAGCAAGCGCGTGAAGTGAAGCCGATTGAGACAACGACTGAGTTAGCAGAGATTATCAAGTCGGCCAAACCTGCTAAGGAGCTCAAGAAGAAGGGTCACCCTGCCAAGCAGATTTTCCAGGCTATTCGAATTGAAGTTAACGATGAGCTGGGGGCGGCAGATGAATCTATCCAGCAGGCTATGGAGATGCTGGCTCTAGATGGTAGAATTTCAGTGATTACCTTCCATTCGCTAGAAGACCGCTTGACCAAGCAATTGTTCAAGGTGGCTTCAACAGTGGAAGTTCCAAAAGGTTTGCCCTTCATCCCAGATGACCTCAAGCCCAAGATGGAATTGGTATCCCGTAAGCCGATCTTGCCAAGTGCAGAAGAATTAGAAGCCAATAACCGCTCGCACTCAGCCAAGTTGCGCGTGGCCAGAAAAATTCACAAGTAAGAGGAAAAAATGGTAGATAAAAAAGAAACAACAAGTCAATTCTTGCAGAATCGTATAAAAAAATTCTCCCGTGTGGAGAAGGCTTTTTATCTTTCCATTGCGTTTACGGCTCTCGTCTTAGCAGTGAGTATTATCTTTATGCAGACACGACTCTTGCAAGTGCAAAGTGATTTGACAAAAATCAATGCACAAATAGAAGAGAAGAAGACAGAGCTCGATGATGCTAAGCAGGAAGTGAATGAATTGATTCGTTCAGAACGCTTGAAAGAAATCGCAAATTCTAAGGACTTAAAATTGAATAATGAGAATATTCGATCAGCGGAGTAAGATATGAAGTGGACAGAAAAAATAACCCGATTTGCGATTAGAAACCGTAAATCTCCTGTAGAAAACCGTAAAATAGTGGGGAAGCACATCAGCTTGTTAGCTGTCGTACTTTTCGCTGTCTTTTTGGCCAATTTTGCTTATATTATCGCAAAAGGTAACATATTTGGTACTGACTTGGTAAAAGAAGCTAAGAAAGTTCACCAAACAACTCGCACAGTTCCTGCCAAACGCGGAACTATCTATGACCGAAATGGAGTCCCAATTGCTGAGGATGCAACCTCCTATAATGTCTATGCGGTTATTGATGAGAACTATAAGTCAGCAACGGGTAAGATTCTTTACGTAGAAAAAACACAATTTAACAAAGTTGCAGAGGTCTTTCATAAGTATCTGGACATGGAAGAATCCTATGTAAGAGAGCAACTCTCGCAACCTAATCTCAAGCAAGTTTCCTTTGGTTCGAAGGGCAATGGAATTACCTATGCCAATATGATGGCTATCAAAAAAGAGTTGGAAACTGCAGAGGTCAAGGGGATTGATTTTACAACCAGTCCTAATCGTAGTTACCCAAACGGACAATTTGCTTCTAGTTTTATCGGTCTAGCTCAGCTCCATGAAAATGAAGATGGAAGCAAGAGTTTGCTGGGAACCTCTGGAATGGAGAGTTCCTTGAACAGTATTCTTGCAGGGACAGACGGCATTATTACCTATGAAAAGGATCGTCTGGGCAATATTGTCCCTGGAACGGAACAAGTTTCCCAACAAACGGTGGATGGCAAGGATGTTTACACAACCATTTCCAGCCCCCTCCAGTCCTTTATGGAAACTCAGATGGATGCCTTTCTAGAAAAGGTAAAAGGTAAGTATATGACCGCGACCTTGGTCAGTGCAAAGACCGGTGAAATCCTCGCTACCACCCAACGACCTACCTTTAATGCAGATACTAAAGAAGGAATCACTGAGGACTTTGTTTGGCGTGATATTCTTTATCAAAGTAACTATGAACCAGGATCAGCCATGAAGGTTATGACGTTAGCTTCTTCTATTGATAATAATACCTTCCCAAGTGGAGAATACTTCAATAGCAGTGAATTTAAAATGGCGGATGTGACGACTCGAGATTGGGATGTTAATGGTGGTTTGACTACTGGTGGGATGATGACTTTCTTACAAGGTTTCGCTCACTCCAGTAATGTTGGAATGAGTCTACTTGAACAAAAAATGGGAGATGCTACTTGGTTGGATTATCTAAAACGCTTTAAATTTGGGGTTCCAACTCGCTTTGGCTTGACAGATGAATACGCTGGTCAACTTCCAGCTGATAATATTGTTAGTATTGCTCAAAGCTCATTTGGGCAAGGAATTTCAGTGACACAAACACAAATGCTTCGTGCCTTTACAGCTATTGCTAATGATGGAGTTATGCTGGAGCCAAAATTTATAAGTGCTATTTATGATACTAACAATCAGTCTGTACGAAAGTCTCAAAAAGAGATTGTAGGAAAACCTGTATCTGAAGATACAGCAAGCTTGACTCGTACTAACATGATATTAGTTGGGACGGACCCTCTATATGGAACTATGTATAATCACCAAACAGGAAAGCCAATTATAACAGTTCCTGGACAAAATGTAGCAGTTAAATCCGGTACGGCTCAAATCGCTGATGAGAAAAATGGAGGCTACTTGGTTGGTTCTACCAATTATATTTTCTCAGTTGTGACTATGAATCCTGCTGAAAATCCTGATTTTATTCTTTACGTAACAGTTCAACAGCCAGAACACCTTTCTACACCTTGGTTTGGAGAATTTGCTACCCCAATCTTGGAGCGGGCTTCAGCTATGAAAGAATCTCTCAATCTTCAATCTCCAGCCAAAAATTTAGATAAAGTTACGACAGAATCTTCTTATGCAATGCCTAGCATCAAGGATATTTCACCTGGTGAGTTGGCGGAAGCCTTACGCCGAAATATTGTGCAACCAATCGTTGTAGGTACTGGAACAAAGATTAAAGAGACTTCTGTAGAAGAAGGGACCAATCTTGCACCAAACCAACAAGTTCTCCTTTTATCGGATAAGGTAGAAGAAATTCCAGACATGTATGGCTGGAAAAAAGAGACTGCCGAGACCTTTGCTAAATGGTTGGATATTGAACTGGAATTTGAAGGTTCAGGTTCCGTTGTTCAGAAGCAAGATGTTCGGACTAATACAGCTATCAAAAACATTAAAAAAATTAAATTAACTTTAGGAGACTAATATGTTTATTTCTATCAGTGCTGGAGTTGTGACATTTTTAATAACTTTAGTAGGAATTCCGGCCTTTATCCAATTTTATAGAAAGGCGCAAATTACAGGCCAGCAGATGCATGAGGATGTCAAACAGCATCAGGCAAAAGCTGGCACGCCAACTATGGGGGGACTTGTTTTCCTCATTGCTGCAGTTGTGGTGAGTTTCCTTCTTGCTCTTTTTTCAAAACAATTGACCAATAATGTGGGAATGATTTTGTTCATCTTGGTCCTTTATGGACTTGTCGGATTTTTAGATGACTTTCTCAAGGTCTTTCGTAAAATCAATGAGGGGCTGAATCCTAAGCAAAAATTGGCTCTTCAGCTCCTAGGTGGGGTCGTTTTCTACCTTTTCTATGAGCGCGGTGGCGATATGCTTTCAGTCTTTGGTTACCAAGTGCATCTAGGGATTTTCTATATTCTTTTCGCCCTTTTCTGGCTAGTTGGTTTTTCAAACGCAGTCAACTTGACTGACGGCATTGACGGTCTGGCTAGTATTTCAGTCGTGATTAGTTTGTCTGCCTATGGAGTTATTGCCTATGTGCAAGGTCAGATGGATATTCTTCTAGTGATTCTTGCCATGATTGGTGGTTTGCTTGGTTTCTTTGTCTTTAACCATAAGCCTGCTAAGGTCTTTATGGGGGATGTGGGAAGTTTAGCTCTCGGTGGAATGCTGGCAGCTATCTCTATGGCCCTCCACCAAGAATGGACTCTCTTGATTATCGGAATTGTTTATGTTTTTGAAACAACTTCAGTCATGATGCAAGTCAGTTATTTCAAAATGACTGGTGGCAAACGTATTTTCCGCATGACGCCTGTGCATCACCATTTTGAGCTTGGAGGATTGTCTGGTAAAGGAAATCCATGGAGCGAGTGGAAGGTTGACTTCTTCTTTTGGGGAGTGGGACTTCTAGCAAGTCTCTTGACCCTAGCAATTTTGTATTTGATGTAAGAATGGCACCCTGATGTTTCAGGGTGTTTTTGCTTTTTAAAAAATATTGGTCAATTAAAGTCAAATCACTTGACCTTTTCTGACTAATGTAGTATATTATGAACGTAAGGTAAATGAAAGCCTTACTCGAACACTTATACTCAATGAAAAT
>NZ_VMMZ01000043.1:0-14253 GCF_013277475.1 Streptococcus sp. k-628 | reverse complement strand
GTTACTTTGAGAAGTTAGCTTAATGTAAAAATTATCAAAAATAAATGGTTTAGAAAGATTTTTAAACCGTTTTTTGGTATAATAAGAAGAATAAATTGAAAGAAGGAATTCCAAAAATGGGAAAAATTGAAGTTATTAATCACCCGCTGATTCAACACAAATTGTCAATCTTGCGTCGTACAGATACTTCTACAAAAGCTTTTCGTGAGCTAGTAGATGAGATTGCAATGTTGATGGGGTATGAAGTACTTCGTGATCTTCCACTAGAAGATGTGGAAATCGAAACACCAATTACAAAAACAGTTCAAAAACAATTGGCAGGTAAGAAATTGGCCATCGTTCCAATCTTGCGCGCAGGTATCGGGATGGTTGATGGGCTCTTGAGCTTGGTTCCAGCTGCTAAAGTTGGTCACATCGGTATGTACCGTGATGAAGAAACACTTCAACCAGTTGAATACTTGGTGAAATTGCCTGAGGACATTGACCAACGTCAAATTTTTGTCGTAGACCCAATGTTGGCAACAGGTGGTTCAGCAATCTTGGCCGTTGATTCGCTTAAAAAACGTGGCGCATCAAATATCAAATTTGTCTGCCTTGTATCTGCTCCAGAAGGTGTAAAAGCCCTTCAAGAAGCTCATCCAGATGTAGAAATCTTTACAGCAGCCTTGGATGAACGCTTAAACGAACACGGTTATATCGTTCCAGGTCTTGGAGATGCTGGGGATCGCTTGTTCGGTACAAAATAAAATTAAAAAGAGATTGACTTGGAAAAGGATTTCCAGTCGTGAAAGGGGGTTGGATTTTTGTTTCTGTCTAATGAAAACAGAGCAAAAATTTGACCTTTTTTGACCAAGATATTATAATAGTCTTATCTTCAGTCATTTGACCAACAAAATTAAAACTCAAAAGGAGAAATGAATGATTCCTGTAGTTATTGAACAAACAAGCCGTGGAGAACGTTCCTACGATATTTACTCACGTCTTCTCAAAGACCGCATCATTATGCTGACTGGTCCAGTTGAAGACAATATGGCCAACTCTGTTATTGCCCAATTGCTTTTCTTGGATGCCCAAGATAGTACAAAAGATATTTACCTTTATGTCAATACACCTGGTGGTTCCGTTTCAGCTGGTTTGGCAATCGTTGATACTATGAACTTTATCAAGGCAGATGTCCAAACCATCGTTATGGGAATGGCTGCATCTATGGGGACTGTTATTGCATCAAGTGGAGCAAAAGGCAAACGTTTCATGCTTCCAAATGCTGAGTACATGATCCACCAACCAATGGGTGGTACAGGTGGTGGTACTCAACAAACTGATATGGCGATCGCTGCAGAACACTTGCTTAAAACTCGTAATACCTTGGAAAAAATCTTGGCTGAAAATTCAGGTCAGTCAATCGAGAAAGTCCACGCAGATGCAGAACGCGATAACTGGATGAGTGCTCAAGAAACACTTGAATATGGCTTTATTGATGAAATCATGGCCAACAATTCATTGAACTAATGTTGATAGAAGGCAAACTCGACTGGGTTTGCTTTTTTTGGTATAATAGGGGGAGATTTCTTAGAAAGAGGATTTATCATGTTTGAAAAAGTCAATCGATCTGGCTTGATTATCTATCTTTACTATAATCGTGATGCCAAAAAACTGCAGGATTATGGAGATATTACCTATCATTCCAAGAAACATCGTTACTTACAACTCTATGTTCCAACTCAAGAAGTGGAGCAATTGGTCGGGCGCTTGAGCAAGGAAAAGTTTATCAAAAAAGTCAGAGTTTGTCATATCCAAGAGCTGGAAACACCCTTTGTGGGCAACCTTTACCGAGAAGAAAACGTTATCAGATAAAAATTTAAAGAAAAGTGTTGACAATTTTCTGATAATTCGGTATATTCTTAACAGACTATTTAAGAAATAAGGAGACAAAAAAGATGAAGAAAAAATTTGCCCTATCCTTTGTGGCGCTTGCAAGTGTAGCACTTCTTGCAGCCTGTGGAGAAGTGAAGTCTGGAGCAGTCAACACTGCTGGTAACTCAGTAGAGGAAAAGACAATTAAAATCGGATTTAACTTCGAAGAAACTGGTGCCGTAGCTGCCTACGGAACATCTGAACAAAAAGGTGCCCAATTGGCTGTTGATGAAATCAATGCCGCAGGTGGTATTGATGGAAAACAAATCGAAGTAGTCGATAAAGATAACAAGTCTGAAACAGCTGAGGCGGCTTCAGTAACAACTAACCTTGTAACCCAATCTAAAGTATCAGCAATCGTAGGACCTGCGACATCTGGTGCGACTGCAGCCGCGGTAGCGAACGCTACAAAAGCAGGTGTTCCATTGATTTCACCAAGTGCGACTCAAGATGGATTGACTAAAGGTCAAGATTACCTCTTTATCGGAACTTTCCAAGATAGCTTCCAAGGAAAAATTATCTCAAACTATGTTTCTGAAAAATTAAACGCTAAGAAAGTCGTTCTTTACACTGACAATGCCAGTGACTATGCTAAAGGTATTGCTAAATCTTTCCGCGAGTCATACAAGGGTGAAATCGTTGCAGATGAAACTTTCGTAGCAGGTGACACAGACTTCCAAGCAGCCCTTACAAAAATGAAAGGGAAAGACTTTGATGCTATCATCGTCCCTGGTTACTACACTGAAGCTGGTAAAATTGTAAACCAAGCGCGTGGTATGGGAATTGACAAACCAATCGTTGGTGGTGATGGATTCAACGGTGAAGAGTTTGTACAACAAGCAACTGCTGAAAAAGCATCAAACATCTACTTTATCTCAGGCTTCTCAACTACTGTAGAAGTTTCAGCTAAAGCAAAAGCCTTCCTTGATGCATACCGTGCTAAGTACAATGAAGAGCCTTCAACATTTGCAGCCTTGGCTTATGACTCAGTTCACCTTGTAGCAAATGCAGCAAAAGGTGCTAAAAACTCTGGTGAAATCAAGGATAACCTTGCTAAAACAAAAGATTTTGAAGGTGTAACTGGTCAAACAAGCTTCGATGCAGACCACAACACAGTCAAAACTGCTTACATGATGACCATGAACAATGGTAAGGTTGAAGCAGCAGAAGTTGTAAAACCATAATAGAAAAATGTTGAAATAGGGAATGAGCCTCGGACTCACTCCCTGTTTCGATGTTTAAGAACCTATCAAAAGTGAGGGGCAACCCTCGGAATTATAAATAGAAAGAGTGAATCCTATGCTCCAACAACTAGTAAATGGTTTGATTCTAGGTAGTGTATACGCGCTGTTAGCCCTAGGATATACCATGGTTTACGGAATTATCAAGCTCATCAACTTCGCCCACGGTGATATTTATATGATGGGAGCCTTTATCGGTTATTTCTTGATCAATTCTTTCCAAATGAATTTCTTTGTAGCGCTTATTGTAGCGATGCTAGCGACAGCCATTCTTGGTGTCGTGATTGAGTTCCTTGCTTACCGACCTTTGCGCCACTCTACGCGTATTGCTGTTTTGATTACGGCTATTGGGGTTTCTTTCCTACTGGAGTATGGCATGGTCTATCTGGTTGGTGCCAATACTCGCGCCTTCCCTCAAGCGATTCAAACAGTTCGCTATGATTTGGGACCAGTTAGCCTAACAAACGTGCAGTTAATGATTTTGGCCATTTCCTTGATTTTGATGATTTTGTTACAAGTCATTGTCCAAAAGACTAAGATGGGGAAAGCCATGCGTGCTGTATCTGTAGATAGCGATGCAGCGCAATTGATGGGGATCAATGTAAATCGTACTATCAGCTTTACCTTTGCTTTAGGTTCAGCTCTTGCGGGTGCGGCTGGTGTTCTGATTGCCCTCTACTATAACTCTCTTGAGCCTTTGATGGGGGTTACTCCAGGTCTTAAGTCTTTCGTTGCCGCAGTACTTGGCGGTATCGGAATCATTCCTGGTGCGGCTCTTGGTGGCTTTGTGATTGGTCTATTGGAAACCTTTGCGACAGCCTTTGGAATGTCAGACTTCCGTGATGCCATTGTTTATGGAATCTTGTTGTTGATCTTGATTGTCCGCCCAGCTGGTATCCTTGGTAAAAATGTGAAAGAGAAGGTGTAAACGATGAAGGAAAATTTAAAAGTTAATATTCTATGGTTACTCCTTTTGTTAGCTGGCTATGGCTTGATTAGTGTACTGGTTTCAGTCGGAGTACTCAACCTATTCTATGTACAGATTTTACAACAAATCGGAATCAATATTATTCTGGCTGTTGGTCTCAACTTAATCGTTGGTTTTTCAGGACAATTTTCACTTGGTCATGCTGGTTTCATGGCGATTGGTGCCTATGCAGCAGCTATTATTGGTTCTAAATCACCAACCTACGGTGCCTTCTTTGGAGCCATGCTGGTAGGAGCTTTGCTTTCAGGAGCAGTTGCCTTGCTTGTCGGAATTCCAACCTTGCGCTTGAAGGGGGACTATCTTGCGGTAGCAACTCTTGGTGTTTCTGAAATTATCCGTATCTTTATCATCAATGGTGGAAGCCTTACAAATGGTGCGGCAGGTATCTTGGGAATTCCAAACTTTACAACTTGGCAAATGGTATACTTCTTTGTCGTGATTACAACCATTGCAACCTTGAATTTCTTGCGTAGTCCAATTGGTCGTTCAACCCTCTCTGTTCGTGAGGATGAAATCGCTGCTGAGTCAGTTGGGGTTAATACGACTAAAATTAAAATCATCGCTTTTGTCTTTGGTGCCATTACTGCAAGTATTGCAGGGTCACTTCAGGCAGGATTTATCGGGTCTGTTGTACCGAAAGATTACACTTTCATCAACTCAATCAACGTTTTGATTATTGTTGTATTTGGTGGACTTGGTTCCATTACAGGTGCCATTGTTTCAGCTATTGTTCTGGGGATTTTGAATATGCTTCTCCAAGATGTTGCTAGCGTGCGTATGATTATCTACGCTTTGGCCTTGGTATTGGTAATGATTTTCAGACCAGGTGGACTCCTTGGAACATGGGAATTGAGCCTATCACGTTTCTTTAAAAAATCTAAGAAGGAGGAACAAAACTAATGGCATTACTTGAAGTAAAACAGTTAACCAAACATTTTGGCGGTCTAACAGCTGTTGGAGATGTGACTCTTGAATTGAACGAAGGGGAACTGGTTGGACTAATCGGTCCAAACGGAGCTGGGAAAACCACTCTTTTCAACCTCTTGACGGGTGTTTATGAACCAAGCGAGGGAACAGTAACCCTAGATGGTCACCTTTTGAATGGAAAGGCACCTTATAAGATTGCCTCTTTGGGACTTGGACGTACTTTCCAAAATATTCGTCTCTTTAAAGATTTAACCGTTTTGGACAATGTTTTAATTGCTTTTGGCAACCATCATAAACAACATGTTTTTGCTAGTTTCTTACGCTTACCAGCTTTTTACAAGAGTGAAAAAGAATTAAAGGCTAAAGCTTTGGAATTGCTGAAAATCTTTGATTTGGATGGTGATGCAGAAACTCTTGCTAAAAATCTTGCCTACGGACAACAACGTCGTTTGGAAATTGTTCGTGCCCTCGCTACGGAACCTAAAATTCTCTTCTTAGATGAACCAGCAGCGGGTATGAACCCACAGGAAACAGCTGAATTGACTGAGTTAATTCGTCGTATCAAAGATGAATTTAAGATTACGATCATGCTGATTGAACACGATATGAATCTGGTCATGGAAGTAACAGAACGTATCTACGTACTTGAATATGGTCGTTTAATTGCTCAAGGAACTCCAGATGAAATTAAGACTAATAAACGCGTTATCGAAGCTTATCTAGGAGGTGAAGCCTAATGTCTATGTTAAAAGTTGATAATCTTTCTGTGCATTATGGTATGATTCAAGCAGTCCGTGATGTAAGCTTTGAAGTTAATGAAGGAGAAGTTGTTTCCCTTATCGGTGCCAATGGTGCTGGTAAGACAACCATTCTCCGTACCTTGTCTGGTTTAGTTCGACCAAGTTCAGGAAAGATTGAATTTTTAGGTCAAGAAATCCAAAAAATGCCAGCTCAGAAAATCGTGGCAGGTGGTCTTTCACAAGTTCCAGAAGGACGCCACGTCTTCCCTGGCTTGACTGTTATGGAAAATCTAGAAATGGGAGCTTTCTTAAAGAAAAATCGTGAAGAAAATCAAGCCAACTTGAAGAAGGTCTTTTCACGCTTCCCACGTCTTGAAGAACGCAAGAACCAGGACGCAGCCACTCTTTCAGGAGGGGAACAACAAATGCTTGCCATGGGACGCGCTCTTATGTCAACACCAAAACTTCTTCTTTTAGATGAACCATCAATGGGACTTGCCCCAATCTTTATTCAAGAGATCTTTGATATCATTCAAGATATTCAGAAGCAAGGAACAACCGTCCTCTTGATTGAACAAAATGCCAATAAGGCACTCGCAATCTCTGACCGAGGATATGTATTGGAAACAGGGAAAATCGTTCTATCAGGAACAGGAAAAGAACTCGCCTCATCAGAAGAAGTCAGAAAAGCGTATCTAGGTGCCTAAAACAATCCAGTGGATTGTTTTAGTCGGCAGATGAAGATTGCGTAAGCAATCTTCGCATAGTCTAGGAGACTAGTTTAGGTTGCAGATGGAGATTACGAAGTAATCATCAATATAGTCCGGGGGACCTTTTTAATCGGTGGATAGAGATTACGAAGTAATCATCAATATAGTCTGGGAGACTAGTTTAGGTTGTAGATAAAGATTGCGAAGCAATTATCTTATCCAGTGGATTATTTTAGTTGGCATATTTAGATTGCAAACAAATCTAGATCTACACTGAAAGATGAATTTCTAATAATTGAAATAAAATCGAATGAAACGTATCTTGCCTTCATTCACAGAGCTCGATTTTAGAGCTCTTTTTGCTAGCTTATTCATACTTTTCTGAATTTTGAAAAAGAAATGTAAGCGTTTGATAGATTTATAAAAAGATTGTATAATAGGGATAAGAATAGAAAAGGAGAAGTCTCATGGCAGTTAAAGATTTTATGACCCGCAAGATAGTGTATATTAGTCCAGATACAACAGTATCTCATGCAGCAGATTTGATGAGAGAGCAAGGGTTGCACCGCTTGCCTGTTATCGAAAATGATCAATTAGTTGGTTTGGTGACTGAGGGAACCATTGCACAAGCCAGTCCATCAAAAGCAACCAGTCTTTCTATCTA
The DNA here is from genome assembly GCF_013277475.1 of Streptococcus sp. k-628. Classification (NCBI taxonomy): domain Bacteria; kingdom Bacillati; phylum Bacillota; class Bacilli; order Lactobacillales; family Streptococcaceae; genus Streptococcus; species Streptococcus sp. k-628. The sequence goes on along the minus strand of NZ_VMMZ01000043.1, from coordinate 7,069 downwards.
TGAGATGAATTATCTTCTGAATAAGACAAAAGTAAAAGATGTCATGATTCGCGATGTTGTCACTGTATCAGGCTATGCTAGTCTAGAAGATGCAACTTATCTGATGTTGAAAAACAAGATTGGTATTTTGCCTGTAGTAGATAATCATCAAGTATACGGAGTTATTACGGACCGTGACGTTTTCCAAGCCTTTCTTGAAATTGCTGGTTATGGTGAAGAAGGAATTCGTGTGCGCTTTGTTACAGAAGATGAAGTTGGTGTCCTCGGAAAGATTGTTTCTCTAATCGTTGAAGAAAATTTGAATATCTCCCATACAGTCAATATTCCGCGTAAGGATGGTAAGGTGATTATCGAAGTGCAAATCGATGGATCAATTGATTTACCAGCCTTGAAAGAAAAATTTGAAGCAAATGGTATTCAAGTGGAAGAAATCACTCGCACTTCAGCAAAAGTCTTGTAAGAAGGGAAGCCGAAAGGCTTCTTTTTTCTTTTTTCATAAAAAGGAACTAGAGCAAAAGATGGAAAGAAATGATAAAATATGCTATAATGAAATGATGCAAAAAGGAGTATTTATGGACATTTCAGTAATTCGTCAGAAAATTGACGCAAATCGTGAAAAATTAGCTTCTTTCAGGGGGTCTCTTTGACCTCGAAGGGCTAGAGGAAGAGATTGCCATCTTGGAAAATAAGATGACAGAACCTGATTTTTGGAACGATAATATTGCGGCCCAAAAAACGTCGCAAGAATTAAATGAATTAAAAAACACCTATAATACCTTCCACAAAATGGAAGAGTTGCAGGATGAAGTCGAAATTTTATTGGACTTTTTAGCTGAAGACGAGTCAGTTCAAGAAGAACTGGTAGAGCAGTTAGCCGAACTTGATAAGATGATGACCAGCTATGAGATGACTCTACTCTTGTCAGAACCTTATGACCACAACAATGCCATCTTGGAAATCCATCCAGGTTCTGGTGGTACTGAGGCTCAGGACTGGGGTGATATGTTGCTTCGTATGTATACTCGTTATGGTAATGCTAAAGGCTTTAAAGTGGAAGTATTGGATTACCAAGCAGGGGATGAAGCTGGTATCAAGTCAGTAACCTTATCATTTGAAGGGCCTAATGCCTATGGCCTTCTCAAGTCAGAAATGGGGGTACACCGTTTGGTGCGAATTTCACCATTTGACTCTGCCAAACGTCGCCACACCTCTTTCACATCTGTAGAAGTGATGCCTGAGTTGGATGATACCATTGAAGTGGAAATCCGTGAAGATGATATTAAGATGGATACCTTCCGTTCAGGTGGTGCCGGTGGACAAAACGTCAACAAGGTTTCAACAGGTGTACGTTTAACCCACATTCCAACTGGAATTGTTGTCCAATCAACAGTGGATCGTACCCAGTATGGAAATAGAGATCGAGCTATGAAGATGTTGCAGGCTAAGCTCTATCAAATGGAGCAGGAAAAGCAAGCTGCGGAGGTAGATTCCCTCAAGGGTGAGAAAAAAGAAATCACATGGGGAAGCCAAATCCGTTCTTATGTCTTCACGCCTTATACTATGGTAAAAGATCATCGAACTAGCTTTGAAGTTGCTCAGGTAGATAAGGTTATGGACGGAGACCTAGATGGTTTTATCGATGCCTACCTCAAGTGGCGAATCAGCTAAGAAAGAAAGGAACTCACATGTCAATCATTGAAATGAGAGATGTCGTCAAAAAATACGACAACGGAACGACTGCCCTACGCGGTGTTTCGGTCAGCGTTCAACCGGGAGAATTTGCTTACATTGTAGGACCTTCAGGAGCAGGGAAGTCAACCTTCATTCGTTCTCTATATCGTGAAGTAAAAATCGATAAAGGAAGCCTATCAGTTGCTGGTTTTAATCTGGTTAAGATCAAAAAGAAAGACGTCCCGCTTCTACGTCGTAGTGTTGGGGTTGTCTTCCAGGATTATAAACTCTTGCCAAAGAAAACGGTCTATGAAAATATTGCTTACGCTATGGAAGTAATCGGGGAAAATCGCCGTAATATCAAAAAACGTGTGATGGAAGTTTTAGACTTGGTTGGGTTGAAGCACAAGGTTCGTTCTTTCCCAAATGAACTCTCAGGTGGGGAGCAACAGCGGATTGCGATTGCGCGTGCCATTGTAAATAATCCCAAAGTACTGATAGCCGATGAACCAACAGGAAACCTGGATCCTGACAATTCATGGGAAATTATGAATCTCTTGGAACGGATTAACCTACAAGGGACAACTATTTTGATGGCGACTCATAATAGCCAGATTGTAAATACCTTGCGCCACCGTGTCATTGCCATTGAAAATGGCCGTGTCGTTCGTGACGAATCAAAAGGAGAGTATGGATACGATGATTAGTAGATTTTTTCGCCATTTATTTGAAGCCTTAAAAAGTTTGAAACGAAATGGTTGGATGACAGTAGCTGCTGTCAGTTCAGTCATGATTACTTTGACCTTGGTGGCAATATTTGCATCTGTTATTTTCAATACAGCGAAACTAGCTACAGATATTGAAAATAATGTCCGTGTAGTAGTTTATATCCGAAAGGATGTGGAAGATAATAGTCAGACAATTGAAAAAGAAGGTCAAACTGTTACAAATAATGACTACCACAAGGTATATGATTCTTTGAAGAACATGTCTACGGTTAAGAGTGTTACCTTTTCAAGTAAAGAAGAACAATATGAAAAATTAACCGAGACAATGGGAGATAACTGGAAAATCTTTGAAGGAGATGCCAATCCTCTCTATGATGCCTATATTGTAGAGGCAAATACTCCAAATGATGTAAAAACTATAGCCGAAGATGCTAAAAAAATTGAAGGTGTCTCTGAGGTTCAAGATGGCGGTGCCAATACAGAAAGACTCTTCAAGTTAGCTTCATTTATCCGTGTTTGGGGACTAGGGATTGCTGCTTTGTTAATTTTTGTCGCAGTTTTCTTGATTTCAAATACCATTCGTATTACCATTATTTCCCGCAGTCGCGAAATTCAAATCATGCGCTTGGTCGGAGCTAAAAACAGTTATATCCGTGGACCGTTCTTGTTAGAGGGAGCCTTTATCGGTTTATTGGGAGCTATTGCACCATCTGTTTTGGTCTTTATTGTTTATCAAATGGTTTACCAATCTGTCAACAAATCGTTGGTAGGGCAAAATCTATCCATGATTAGTCCAGATTTATTTAGTCCGTTGATGATTGCCCTACTATTTGTGATTGGAATTTTTATTGGTTCACTGGGGTCAGGAATTTCCATGCGCAGATTCTTGAAGATTTAGGTAAAATAATTATTTTTATGAGGAGGTTGTAAAATCTCCTTTTTTGCTACAAAAATTTTAGAAAAGGGACTTCTAATACTCAATGAAAATCAAAGAGCAAACTAGGTAGCTCGCCACAGGATGCTCAAAATACTGTTTTGAGGTTGTAGAAAGTCAGTCACATATATACGGTAAGGCGACGCTGACGTGGTTTGAAGAGATTTTCGAAGAGTATCAAGAAGTCCCTCAGAGAAGACTTCTTGATGGCTAACTTGAACTTGAAATTTAGCACCTAGAAATTTTTGAAAAAAGTGTAATTTTTTTTGTAAAAGCCTTTACAAAAAAAATTAAAGTGGTATAATTAAATCATAAAAGGTGCAAACGTTTTCGTAAAACGTTTGCCTAAATAAAAATAAAGGAGATTTGAATGATGAAAGATACATTCAAAAATGTCTTGTCTTTCGAATTTTGGCAAAAATTCGGTAAGGCTTTGATGGTGGTTATCGCGGTTATGCCGGCTGCTGGTTTGATGATTTCAATCGGTAAGTCTATCGTGATGATTAACCCTAACTTTGCTCCACTCGTTATTACTGGTGGTGTCCTAGAGCAAATCGGTTGGGGGGTTATCGTTAACCTTCATATCTTGTTCGCCCTCGCTATTGGAGGTAGCTGGGCTAAAGAACGTGCTGGTGGTGCTTTCGCCGCTGGTCTTGCTTTCATCTTGATTAACCGTATCACTGGTACAATCTTTGGCGTATCAGGCGATATGTTGAAAAATCCAGATGCTATGGTTTCAACACTATTGGGTGGGCAAATCAAAGTTGCTGATTACTTCATTAGTGTTATGGAAGCCCCAGCACTTAACATGGGTGTGTTCGTAGGGATTATTTCTGGTTTTATTGGAGCAACTGCTTACAATAAATACTATAACTTCCGTAAGCTTCCTGATGCACTTTCATTCTTTAACGGAAAACGTTTTGTACCGTTTGTAGTTATTCTTCGTTCAATAATTGCTGCAATTGTACTTTCAGCTTTCTGGCCACTTGTGCAAACTGGTATCAATAGCTTTGGTATCTGGATTGCTAACTCACAAGAAACTGCTCCAATCCTTGCACCATTCTTGTATGGTACATTGGAACGTTTGCTCTTACCATTTGGTCTTCACCACATGTTGACTATCCCAATGAACTACACAGCTCTTGGTGGTACTTATGAGGTCTTAACTGGTGCAGCAAAAGGTAGCCAAGTATTTGGTCAAGATCCACTTTGGCTTGCATGGGTAACAGACCTTGTAAACCTTAAAGGTACTGATGCTAGTCAATACCAACACTTGTTAGATACTGTTCACCCAGCTCGTTTCAAAGTTGGACAAATGATTGGTTCATTCGGTATCTTGATGGGTGTGGTTGTGGCTATCTACCGTAATGTTGATGCTGACAAGAAACACAAATACAAAGGTATGATGATTGCGACAGCTCTTGCAACATTCTTGACAGGGGTTACTGAACCAATCGAATACATGTTCATGTTCGTCGCAACACCTATGTATCTTGTTTACTCACTTGTTCAAGGTGCTGCCTTCGCTATGGCTGACGTCGTAAACCTACGTATGCACTCATTCGGTTCAATCGAGTTCTTGACTCGTACACCTATTGCAATCAGTGCTGGTATCGGTATGGATATCGTTAACTTCGTTTGGGTAACTGTTCTCTTTGCTGTAATCATGTACTTTATCGCAAACTTCATGATTCAAAAATTCAACTACGCAACTCCAGGGCGTAACGGAAACTACGAAACTGCTGAAGGTTCAGAAGAATCTAGCAGCGAAGTGAAAGTTGCAGCAGGCTCTCAAGCTGTAAACATTATTAACCTTCTTGGTGGACGTGCAAACATCGTTGATGTTGATGCATGTATGACTCGTCTTCGTGTAACTGTTAAAGATGCAGATAAAGTAGGAAATGCAGAGCAATGGAAAGCAGAAGGAGCTATGGGTCTTGTCATGAAAGGACAAGGGGTTCAAGCTATCTACGGACCAAAAGCTGACGTATTGAAATCTGATATCCAAGATATCCTTGATTCAGGTGAAATCATTCCTGAAACTCTTCCAAGTCAAATGACAGAAGCGCAACAAAACACTGTTCACTTCAAAGGTCTTACTGAGGAAGTTTACTCAGTAGCAGACGGTCAAGTTGTTGCTTTGGAACAAGTAAAAGATCCAGTATTTGCTCAAAAAATGATGGGTGATGGATTTGCAGTAGAACCAGCAAATGGAAATATCGTATCTCCAGTTTCAGGTACTGTATCAAGCATCTTCCCAACAAAACATGCTCTTGGTATTGTGACTGAAGCAGGTCTTGAAGTATTGGTTCACATTGGTTTGGACACAGTAAGTCTTGAAGGTAAACCATTTACAGTTCATGTTGCTGAAGGACAAAAAGTTGCAGCAGGAGATCTCCTTGTCACAGCTGACTTGGATGCTATCCGTGCAGCAGGACGTGAAACTTCAACAGTAGTTGTCTTCACAAATGGTGATGCAATTAAATCAGTTAAATTAGAACAAACAGGTTCTCTTGCAGCTAAAACAGCAGTTGCTAAAGTAGAATTGTAATATACTTGAGGTTGGAAGCTGTATTCCAACCTCTTATTTTGGGAGAAAAGAATGAAATTTTTAACACTCAATACTCACAGTTGGATGGAGAAAGAAGCAGAGGAAAAATTCCAGATTTTGCTTGAGGATATTCTTGAAAAAGACTATGATTTGATTTGTTTCCAAGAAATCAATCAGGAGATTACTTCGCCAGAGGTGGAGGTTAATGATCTTTATCAAGCTTTGCCAGCAGCTGAGCCTATTCACCAAGACCATTATGTTAGACTCTTGGTTGAAAAGTTGTCTGAGCAAGGGAAAAATTACTACTGGACTTGGGCTTATAATCATATCGGATATGACCGCTATCATGAAGGTGTGGCTATCTTGTCTAAAACACCTATTGAAGCCAGAGAAATTTTGGTTTCAGATGTGGATGATCCAACTGACTATCATACTCGCCGTGTTGCCTTGGTTGAAACTGTAGTTGATGGAAAGGAGCTTGCAGTTTCAAGTGTCCACCTTTCTTGGTGGGATAAAGGTTTCCAAGAAGAATGGGCACGATTTGAGGCTGTCTTGAAAGAATTGAACAAGCCGCTTTTGCTAGCTGGAGATTTCAACAATCCGGCTGGACAGGAAGGCTACCAAGCTATTTTAGCTAGTCCATTAGGCTTACAAGATGCATTTGAAGTTGCTCAAGAGAAAAGTGGTAGTTATACTGTTCCACCAGAAATAGATGGATGGAAAGGGAACACTGAACCCCTTCGGATCGACTATGTTTTTACTACCAAAGAGTTAGCGGTGGAAAATTTACATGTCGTATTTGATGGTAACAAGAGTCCGCAAGTTAGTGATCACTATGGCTTGAGTGCTATTTTAAACTGGAAATAATAACTGAAAAGAGGTTGGGATTCACAAATTCCAGCCTTTTTCTTATTAGAGAAGCTACTGGAAATAGCCTAATACTCTTCGAAAATCAAATTCAAACCACGTCAGCTTCACCTTGCCGTACTCAAGTACAGCCTGCGGCTAGCTTCCTAGTTTGCTCTTTGATTTTCATTGAGTATAAATAGATAGAAAAGAAAATCTTGTACAAGTTCCTGACAATTTCTTTCTTTTTGTGTATAATAGTGGAAAAGAGGTAAAATGAGGTATGGTTATGGAAACAGTCCTTTACTCAACATTCCGAAATCATTTAAAAGACTATAT
>NZ_VMMZ01000042.1:0-4828 GCF_013277475.1 Streptococcus sp. k-628 | reverse complement strand
AAAAGAAGAAGTCCAATCCACTAAGAAAGGCTTTTTTGCTCGTTTATTTGGAGGATAATCAAGGAGCTGTTTAGGTTACATGCTAACCTGATGGCTTCTTTTATTTCTAATCTAAATAGTATAGTTGCTCAAGTAATACTCAATGAAAATCAAATAGCAAACTAGAAAGCTAGCCGTAGGTTGCTCAAAGCACTGCTTTGAGGTTGTAGATAAGACTGACGGAGTCAGTCACATATATAATCCAAGGCGACGCTGACGTAGTTTGAAGAGATTTTCGAAGAGTATTAACTAATTTCTTCTTACCAATTCCACCATATCATAAGGCAGGGTATTGGCAGCTTCCTTCAAGGAATAGCTCTCTAAGTTATTGACATTTTGTCGTAATTTCTTGGCATACTTGGTCGTAATCAATCGTTTCTCTTCATATTCAAAAATCAACTTTCGCTCCAAATAATAGCCTCTCAGCATTTCATCGATATTGTTAGGCTTAACGCGATTGATAACCCGTTCAACAAAGGCACCACTGCTGATAATAGCTGTTTCACGAAGACGAGACTCCTGCATAAAACTAATCAAAGAGCGTCTATAGACTCCCTTCAGGTTTTCCAAACTTTCAATAATCATCTCTGTATTGGCAAGATAGAGCTCTGCAATTTGGTCATAATCAAGAGCACGGAGACGGCTTTGCTCCTTGTCCTTCCAGCTACGGAAGGTCTTTCCAAGAGTAAAAACTTCATGAAGGAGAAAACGTAAAATCCGCAAAGAAACAAGGAAATAATAGGTCAATCGTGAAGCAAACTTGCGATTGATACTTTGTTCCATGTTTTTCAAATATCGTTGGTAAACTCGATAAGCACGCTCACTCATCTTGTCCTCTTCGTAAGCCTGTTCTAAACCATCACTTTCAATACTGAGGATGAGAAGTTTCAAGGCCTCCCAGTCCTCTTGTTCACCCTTATTTTCTTGACTCAGGATGAGATTTTCAATACGTCCATGATAATTGTCAATAGCCGCATAGAGGGGAAGTTTATTTTTGGTGTCTTCCAACTCTTTTTCCAACTCTAGCGTCACTTCATTTAAAATGGCGATATGCATGAGATAGTCCTTACTTTCTTCCTGTTCATCAGAAAGATGAGGCAAGACCACGAGGCCTGTTAAAAAGCTGACAAGCGTCACACCTGCGACAAGGAAAAGCAAGAGAGGATACTCCTGCTCTAAATTACTTGGTATCAGAAGGATTGTAGCAATCGATACCGTTCCCTTGACGCCTGAGAAGGTCAAGAGAAGCATGTCCTTCATATACTTATTTAGCTTTTTCTTGAGGCGTCGGGTCCTATAGGCATAATAGCTATAGATCATGACAAAACGAATAGCAAAGAGGACAAAGGTAAGGGCTATAAGAGATAGCAGCAAAAGTAGAGGATTATAGATTGGATTGGTTAAGATAGGCTCTGCTATCATTTCCAGCTCCATCCCTAAAATCACAAAGACAGAACCGTTGAGCATAAAGTTCACTGTGTGCCAGACCGTCTCGGTCACCGTATCCACTTGGGCTTCGAGGAGCGTGATTTTCTTAAAACGGCTTGCCTTTAAAATCCCAGCAACTACAACGGCAATAATCCCTGAAACATGGACTTCTTCTGCCAGAAAGAAGGTCACCAGGGGCAAACTCAATTCTAGTAAAAGTTCGCTGGCAATATCCGTTGCGCGCACACTTAGCAAGAAAGTATGGAGAAAGCGATTAGTCATGGCTGTTAAAAAGCCAATCAAAAAACCGCCTAGAATTGAAAAGATGAGCGAACTACTTGCTTGCCCAAGGGAAAAGGCTCCAGTTGTCCAAGCTGTCAAAGCTACCTGAAAGGCAACCAAGCCAGAAGCATCATTCAAGAGTCCTTCACCCTTAAGGATATTGGACACGCGCTTAGGAAAGCTAAACCGCTCCGAAAGAGAGGCAAAGGCAACCAAGTCCGTAGGGCCAAGTGCCGCCCCAACAGCCAAGCAAGCTGCCAAGGGAAGGCTGAGCCAAAGAAGATGGGCCAAGCCACCCAAACTCAGGGTCGAGATAAAAATCACTGGAAATATGAGATAGACAATAATTCGCCAGTGTTTTAAAATAGCTGTAATATCCGCTTCTTCGGACTCTCGGAAAAGCAAGGGCCCGATAACCAGTGCCAAAAACAACTCCGTATTAAGATGAAAGTCGGTATTGGGTAAAAAGAGACCAATCACAATTCCCAAAAGAATCTGCACCAAAGGGAGAGGCAAAAAGGGCAGGAGCTTATTGGTTGTACTTGAGACAATCAAGACCAGTAAAAATAGGATGAGGTAAATCAGTAATTCCACGCACGTCCTCCTTACTCTTTTTTACAACAGGATTCAAAAATCTCCTTCTGCTCTTTGATTTTTTGGTCAATCTTGGAACAATCTTTATGCTCAATTTTTCTCTGGCACCGTTCCATCTCAAGAGCAACTAATTTTTTCTTGATTTTAAGCATTTTTTTGCTCATATGCGCTTGGTCTAACACACCCACCGCTCGTTCGTGGTGGGTTGATTCAACAAAATTCTGGCGCATGGCATCCAGCTTTTCACGTAGGTATTGTTTATCCATGTCTATATCTCTCTAGTTTTTCAATCATTACTAAAAATGGTGGGTTGTTGACTTGGTTTAAAGTTCGGTAAATGGCAGCTGTGTACTCTTGTTGGTTCAACTGACTGACAAAATCCAAGACAGCATCCCTCTCGAGGTCGCCTCCTTCATGACCATAGTAGATCATAATGGCAATTCGTCCACCTTTGACAAGCAAATGACACAGCTTTTCTAATGCTTCAATAGTTGTCTGAGGTCGGGTGATGACAGACTTATCAGCCGACGGCAGATAACCCAGATTAAAAATCCCTGCCTTGACTTCTGTCACAAACTGGTCCAGTGTCTCATGGCCTTGCAAGATTAACTGGGCATTTGTCATTCCAGCTTGATTCAAACGCTCTTGCGTCTTTTCCAAGGCTTGTTCCTGAATATCAAAGGCATAGACTTGCTTGGCTAGTTTGGCTAGAAAAAGGGTGTCGTGACCATTTCCCATAGTCGCATCCACTACGACATCCTCTTTTGTCACGACCTCAGCCAAAAAGTCATGTGCCATCTCAAGTGGTCTTTTCATTTTCAAACTCCTATTTTACAGCCTTGCATCCTTGAACGCTTCCACGACGTCGCATCTCCATCTCAATACTATTAAGGACTTCCCATTTATTGAGGCTCCACATAGGCCCAATCAGCATATCTCTAGGTGCATCTCCTGTGATTCGATGGATGACGATATGCTTGGGAATGATTTCCAATTGGTCACAGATGACCTTGATATATTCGTCCTGACTCATCAATTGCAAACGCCCCTCGTGATAATCCCGTTGCATACGTGTATTGGTCATCAGGTGAAGCAAGTGTAGTTTAATCCCTTGAATATCGTTATCCGTAACACAGCGGCGAACATTTTCAATCATCATCTCATGGGTTTCACCAGGAAGTCCATTAATCAGATGGGAAACAATCTCAATCTTGGGATACTTTCTCAAACGCTTGACCGTTTCCACGTACAATTCATAAGAGTGAGCGCGGTTAATCAGGTCAGAGGTTGTTTCATAAGTAGTCTGCAAGCCCAATTCAACCGTCACATGCATGCGCTCAGATAATTCAGCCAAATATTCGATAGTTTCGTCTGGTAAACAGTCTGGGCGCGTTCCAATATTGATTCCTACTACACCTGGCTCATTGATAGCCTGCTCATAGCGCTCTCGAATGACTTCCACCTTTTCATGGGTGTTGGTAAAATTTTGAAAATAAACTAGATACTTCTGAACATCTGGCCACTTGCGGTGCATAAAGTCAATTTCCTTATAAAATTGCTCACGGATAGGCGCATCCGGTGCTACGATAGCATCTCCAGAACCTGAAACTGTACAAAAAGTACAGCCTCCATGAGCCACAGTTCCATCACGATTGGGACAGTCAAATCCCGCATCAATAGGGACTTTAAAGGTCTTTTCTCCAAAGAGTTTTCGATAATAATCATTCAAGGTGTTATAAGATTTCATAACCTTCATTATAACAAAAAACACTCACAATCTCAAAAGCCTGACTTTCCTATAAATTCCTCTGTTTCTCGTTTCCATTAGCCATTTTTTATGATACAATATGGGTATGATTTTAATGAAATTAGCATCTATTTTATTATTGATACTGACTTTAGTCGTCTGCATTATCATAACCAAACTTTTTAGATTAAAAAAACTAGGACGAAACTTTGCGGATTTGGCTTTTCCAGTCTTGGTATTTGAGTACTACCTAATCACAGCTAAAACCTTTACCCATAATTTCCTCCCTAGACTGGGCCTAGCCCTCTCAGTCCTAGCTATTATTCTCGTTTTTTTCTTTCTTTTGAAAAAACGCAGCTTTTACTATCCTAAATTCATCAAATTCTTCTGGCGTGCAGGATTCTTATTAACCCTTGTCATGTATATTGAGATGATTGTTGAATTGATGGCTCAGAAATAAAAAACTAAATCGAAAACACCTCAATCAAACTGAAATACAGTGATTGAAGTGTTTTTTCTTTATATATTTTTTAATAATTCTTATACTCAATGAAAATCAAAAAGCAAACTAGGAAGCTAGCCGCAGGTTGCTCAAAGCACTGCTTTGAGGTTGTAGATAGAACTGACGAAGTCAGCTCAAAACACTGTTTTGAGGTTGTGGATAGAACTGACGAAGTCAGTAACCATACCTACGGCAAGGCGACGTTGACGTGGTTTGAAGAGATTTTCGAAGAGTAT
>NZ_VMMZ01000041.1:0-13313 GCF_013277475.1 Streptococcus sp. k-628 | reverse complement strand
TTTTCATTGAGTATAAACAGCCACTCTCCAGTTCAATTGGAGAGTTTTTTGATGAGAGTAGATATTTATAGACCTCAATTTGACACCATACTTTTTCTATGATAAAATGTAACAAATTTGTTTACAACAAATCAAATCTAAATGAAATGGAATTTTCTATGAAATCAATCAAAGGACTACTCTTTATCATAGCTAGTTTTATCTTGACTATTTTGACTTGGATGAACACTTCTCCCCAATTCATGATTCCAGGACTAGCTTTAACAAGCCTATCTCTGACTTTTATCCTAGCCACTCGTCTCCCCCTACTAGAAAACTGGTTTCACGGTTTGGAGAAGGTCTACACTATCCACAAATTCATAGCCTTTCTCTCCATCGTTCTACTAATCTTTCATAACTTTAGTATGGGCGGTTTGTGGGGCTCTCGATTAGCTGCTCAGTTTGGCAATCTTGCAATCTATATCTTTATCAGCATCATCCTTGTCGCCTATTTAGGCAAATACATCCAATACGAAGCTTGGCGATGGATTCACCGTCTGGTTTATCTAGCCTATATTTTTGGACTCTTTCACGTCTACATGATGATGGGCAATCGTCTCCTTACATTTAATCTTCTAAGTTTTCTTGTTGGTAGCTATGCCCTTTTAGGCTTGCTAGCTGGTTTTTATATCATTTTTCTATATCAAAAAATTTCCTTCCCCTATCTAGGGAAAATTACCAATCTCAAATGCTTAAACCACGATACTAGAGAAATTCAAATCCATCTTAGCAGACCTTTCAACTATCAAGCAGGACAATTTGCCTTCCTAAAGATTTTCCAAGAAGGTTTTGAAAGTGCTCCGCATCCCTTTTCTATCTCAGGAGGTCATGGTCAAACTCTTTACTTTACTGTTAAAAATTCAGGTGACCATACCAAGAATATCTATGACAATCTTCAAGTCGGCAGCAAAGTAACACTAGACAGAGCTTACGGGCACATGATCATAGAAGAAGGACGAGAAAATCAGGTTTGGATTGCTGGAGGCATTGGGATTACCCCCTTCATCTCTTACATCCGTGAACATCCTATTTTAGATAAACAGGTTCACTTCTACTATAGCTTCCGTGGAAAGGAAAATGCAGTTTATCTAGATTTGCTCCATGACTATGCTCAGAAAAATCCTAATTTTGAACTCCATCTAGTAGACAGTAGGAAAGACGGCTATCTTAATTTTGAACAAAAAGAAGTGCCCGAACATGCAAGCGTCTATATGTGTGGTCCTCTTTCTATGATGAAGTCACTTGCCAAACAGATTAAGAAACAAAATCCAAAAACAGAGCTTATTTACGAAGGATTTAAGTTCAAATAACCACTCATACTCCCCTGAGAATTCTAGGAGAGTTTTTTATAGCCAAATGAAATAAGACCGGAGCGATGCAATTTTGGCATTCAAATCAATTGATAAGAATGTTTTATAGTGGAATGAAATAGGATACGAACAAATTGATTAGGAAAATCAAATGAATTTATAGAAATCTTTTAGCAGTCATGACGTCCTATTCCAGTTTCAAAACGCTATAGAAGCAGCATTGTGCTAGTCTAGTTTCAGTTGACTATACCAAAACGAGTAGCTTGAAATCAAAAAACCCACCCAATGGGCAGGTTCTGTATGTATTATTCAGCTAGATTAAGCTTTACCTTCTGAACCGAATACGTCGATACGTTCTTCAACTGATGCTTGGATAGCTTTTACACCGTCAGCCAAGAATTTACGTGGGTCGAAGAGTTTTTTCTTGTCGTATTCTGCTTCGTTTGCTTCGTAGTCACGAGCAAATTTACGAGTTGCGTTAGCGAATGCGATTTGGCATTCTGTGTTAACGTTAACTTTCGCAACACCAAGTTTAATAGCTGCTTGGATTTGTTCATCAGGAATACCTGATCCACCGTGCAATACGATTGGGAATCCTGGAAGAGCTTCTGTCAATTTTTGCAAGTGATCAAGGTCAAGACCTTCCCAGTTTGCTGGGTAAGGACCGTGGATGTTACCGATACCAGCTGCCAAGAAGTCGATACCAGTTTCAACCATTGCTTTAGCATCTTCGATTGGAGCCAATTCACCTTTACCGATGATTCCGTCTTCTTCACCACCGATAGTACCAACTTCAGCTTCTACTGAGATACCTTTAGCGTGTGCTTTTTCAACAACGTCTTTAGCCAATTTAAGGTTTTCTTCAACTGGAAGGTGTGAACCATCAAACATGATTGAAGTGTAACCAACTTCGATACACTCAAGTGCATCTTCGTAGTGACCGTGGTCAAGGTGGATAGCTACTGGTACAGTGATACCCATTGATTCAACAAGGTTAGCGATCAAGTTGCGAGCAACTTTGTAACCACCCATGTATTTAGCAGCACCCATTGAAGTTTGGATCAAAACTGGAGCTTTTTTAGCTTCTGCTGCGCGCAAGATAGCTTGAGTCCACTCAAGGTTGTTTGTGTTAAATCCACCAACTGCATAACCGTTGTCACGAGCTGCTTGGACAAATTTTTCTGCTGAAACGATTGCCATTTTATCAGGCCTCCTGTATATTTTTATGGGTCATCCCATTTACATTGTTCATTTTATCACTTTTTGACAAAAAAATCTAGTTTTTCCCGCAGTTTCGATTGAATTTCTTCTAGCTTCATCTATGTAAACCCTTTCCATCCCTAGTCTTGGGCGACTTTTGGAAAAGCTATGAAGAAAGTCAAACGATTCTCCTTCATCTCAAAACGATAAGGTAATTTTTCATGTTCTAATAGACTCTTGACCACAAAGAGCCCCATCCCAGAACCCTTGGCCTTGCGACTAGCATTGTCAGAAAAAGATTGGGCTAGTTTTTCTTGTTCTTCTGGACTACAGCTATTTTCTATAAAGAGTTCCCCTTCTCTTTCTCCAATGCGGACCAAGCCGCCTGCAACAGAGTGCTTGATAGCATTGCTGATGAGGTTAGACAGAATCAACTTCATGACTGATGGATTTAGATAAGCCTGCTGATGGCTTAAGCTATTGTCAATCTGAAGTTCTCTTTCCTTCGCTAGCAAAGCATAATCCTTGACTAGAGTTTGCGTCATCTGGTGTAGGTCAATTGTTTCCCTATCATCTCTTAATTCCTGCACAGAAGAGAGGGAAAGTATCTGCAGAACATGGTGATTGAGCTCATCCACAATCCCCAAGGCTACTCCCAGATAACGGTCTCTATCCTTATAACGACCGACATTTTCTTTCATGTTTTCGATCAGGATTTTCAAACTAGCCAGCGGTGTTTTCAATTCATGAGAGGCCCCTCGTAGGAATTCGACCTTCATCTTTTCCAGTTGGAGAATAGCTTCATTCTTGTCATGCAAATCCGCAATGACAGTCAAAAGATGCTGGTAGAGGCTATTGATTTGTTCCTTGAGATCACCAATCTCATCCGTAGAGTCCACGCGCAATCGCACTTGGGCATCCAAATCCATCATCCGTCGGGTCACCCGCTTGATTTCCAAAATCGGGGCAACAATGGTCCGAGCATAGATGTAGGCCACCAAGAGGGAAATTAGAAAGGATGCCAGCAAGGTATAGGGGAGAAATTGGAGACTAATCTGCTCTGCTTCCTTTTGCAAATCCATGGAAGCTAGAAACTGGAGAGTCATGATGCCACCGTCTTGCGTTTTCACCTCCCGCTCCTCGATAAAGAGGGAGGTAGTCTGGCGGTCTGTGTCCAGAGGAAGATTGTCCTTGACTTCTAACTTGTCCTCAGTCATCTCGCCCTTGACAGCCCCCTTAATCTCACTAGTCTGGGAGTACAAGTCTAACACTTGCTCGATACTCTGCCTATCTTTCCCTTCTAGGGACTGGGCAATGGCTGTCGCTTTCTGACCAATGGTTTCCTGACGATGACTCAGATAAGTCGAGGGAAAGAGAAAATAAATGGCTAAATGAAGGCAAATTACCAGAACACTAAAAATCGAGAAGGTATAGATAAATATCTTTGTAAACAAACCTGTTCGTTTCATTTTCGCTCCAATTTATAACCAACATTGCGCACAGTGAGGATGCAGTCCAAGTCTAGCTTTTTCCGTAATTCCTTGATATAGACATCAATGACACGGTCAAAGGGAACCTCATCTGTCGCTTTCCATACGGCATCGATAATCTGAGATCGAGTCAAGGCTCGTCCTTCATTTTTCACTAAATAATCAAGAATTTCCAACTCTTTAGCATTGATAGCTACTTCCTCACCTGCTAGGCTTGCACTGTAGCTTTCAAAATCCACCCTCGCATCCTTATAAGAGAAGACTCGTCCCATATCATAATAGCGCTTAAAAATCGCGTCTACCCTCACTTTTAAGAGGGAGAGGGAGAAAGGTTTTTCCAGATAGCCATCTGCCAGAGAGGCAAAGGCACTCATCTTGTATTCTTCATCCTGAAAGGCGGTCAGCATCAAGACAGGGACTTGGCTGGTTTTGCGAATCTCAGCTAGGACTTCTAGGCCGTTAAGCTTGGGCATCTGGATATCCAGTAAAACCAAGGCTACCTCATAGCTAGAAAATTGCTCCAGAGCTTCTTGACCGTCCGCCGCCTCAATGGTTTCATAACCACAATCCGTCAAATAATCACTGACCCCCTCACGGATCATCTCTTCATCTTCTACAATTAAAATTTTCATACTTTAACTGCTCTCTATTTTTTATTTTTCTTAGAATAAATACCTACTCTATTTTTATTATAGCCTCTTACTGGCCTTTTGTCTGTAATCAACTGACCACTAGATAAAACAAAGAGAGCCTATCGCTCTCTCTGCTCATATTTCACTCCCTATGGAATGAAAATTATTTAGTTGCTTTTGAAAATGTTACAACGTAGTTATAATCTTTCCCATTAGCTTGATAGACATAGTCCTCTTTGAAAGTATAGCCACGTTCACGTAGTTTATCTTTCATAGCATCAACTTGAGTCTTGACAGCTTCTTTCACCTGTTCGTTAGTTGAACCAGCTGCGACTTCAAGAGGGGTTCCATTGATATCTCCTAGAAAACCTGCAATATCCTTCATTTTATCAAAGTTATAAAATACATTTACTTTGACCTTTTGAGGAGCTGGCTGTTCTAGACTTCTACGATTTCTACTAGCGCGTGGTTGAACTGCTGGAGCCATTCTGAAACCTGTGGTTCCTACTGGCTGTGTTTTGGATTCTTTTGTGAATTCTACAACATAATCATAGCTATCTCCACCCTCAACGATTTGATCCAAGTCTGTTGTGGACTTAACTGTAAAGCCTTGTTTTTTCAGTTTCTCAATTTGTGCTTTTGTTTTTTCTACAACAGCTTTTTTAATATCTTCTTTAGTTGCATTACCTGGTAAAGTTAAAAGATTATTTTCTCCTACTTCACCTAATGCTCCAGCTATATCTTTAAGAGCTGTTAAATTATAGTAGATATTTATTTTTTTAGTTTTATTAGATAAATCTCTTTTTACAACTTTTTTAGCTCTAACTTGAACTTTTGGTGCAATTCTAAATCCTGTAGTTCCTGTTTTCTCTTTAGTGAAAGTAACTACGTAGTCATAATGAGTTGCATCTGCTTGATCAATACCCACAAAGTACTCATCAGAAATTTTGTATCCTTTGCTTTCAAGTTCTGCTTTTTTCTTATCTATTCTTGCTTTTAAAATAGATTTCAAAGCTTCACCAGAGACATCTTTTGGTATGTCTACTTCATTTTTACCACCTAAATCATCAAAGAATCCAGGAATATCTTTCATACCATCAAAATTGTAATAAATAGAAACTTTATTTTTAGGTTCATTTACACTTCTAGGACGACGAGTTACTCGAGGTTGGTAAGTTCCTGCACTTCGAAAGCTGGAATTACCAGTTGCAGAACTATCCGATGTTGCCACAGGTTGTGTTTGTGATGAATCTTCAGATAAGGACGGCTGAGAAGATGGATTGCTAGAAGTTAGTGCACTGTTTGCGACTGTACTATTTTCATCGATAGTTGTACCACCAGCATGACTTTCGATTGGTTTCTTGAAATCAGGACTGGCATATTCTGCACCTGGAGTTTCTATTTTATCTAGTTCTGTTTCGTATTCATCTACCAACTCAGCCTGTTTATTTGTACCTTTCTCGTTTTCGAGTTTTTTATGGTACTCTTCAGTAAGTTTTTCCACTTTTTCGCGTGCTTCTTTTTTCTTATCATTACTTAAATTACTGTTGCTAATCTCAGCTTCTTTTGTAACCTTACGCTCATTAATCGCCTCTTTGTTACTGTCTTTGGTATATTCTTCTAAAGTCTTCTCTGAACCATTATGTTCTTCAGCCGATGCATCGGCTTGAGGTTTTTCTTCTTTCGATTCGGATTCTGCATTAGCTACTTCTGTTCCTTCAGTTCCTGTAATTCCTACTTCTTTTGGTGCCGATGTTGAGTCTACTGTCCCTTCAGTTGAGTTTCCTTCTTTTGGCGTTAGTGTATCGCCTGTTTCTGATGGTTGTTCTTCTACTTTTGACTCTTTTCCTTGATCACCTGTAGTTGTTGCTTCGGGTGTTGTGTTATCTGATGAATTTGTAACATCTGTTGATGAATTTGAATTGTTTCCTGTTGTATCAGTTTTTTCTTCTGCTACTGTTTTTTCTGATTCACCCTCGTTAGTATCCTCATTTGTAGAGGTTGCTGCTGGTTTAGTAGCTTCAGATGTTCCTGGTTCTTCAGTTTCTTTTTCTTCAGGTGTTGGGTTTCCTTCTGTTCCTGTTACTCCTGAAGTTGAATCCCCTTCTTTCGGAGCCGTATTTGATGTTTCATCCTTTGAATCTACTGGATTTGATGTATCTCCATTTTGATTAGTTGGTAGTTTATCCTCTTTTGGCGCTGTTGCTTCAGTTTTTGGAGCTGAAGTTTCAGGTTGTTCTGTAGTTTCCACATTTGAAGTAGTATCATCTGTTACCGGACTTGATGACTCTGAATTGCCTGAATCATTTGTAGCATCTGCAGATGGAGTATTGGAAGGTTCTGCAGTTGTTTCAGAGTTACCTGTTTCTCCAGCTGGCTGTGCAGTAGAATTGGTATCGCCTGAAGCAACCGGTGTTTCTTCACTTGGGGTTACCGGTGACGATGTTGAATCACTTGGTTTTGGAGCTGTTTCTTCGCTTTCTGTAGCTGCTGAACCTGATTCTGATGACTCTTCTGCTGTTGCACCTGGTGTAGCTACTTCTGAACCTGTCCCTGCTTCTACAGCTGGTTGCGTAGCTGTTAACTCACCTTCAGAGGCAGTTGATGAAGATTCAGTTGATGAACTTGAGTCAGCTGAATTACTTGTTGCACTTGATGAAGCCGTACCGTCTGTAGCCGGCTGTTCTTCTGTGACTGTTGTTTCTTCTGCTACTGGTTTTTCTGATTTACTCTCGTTAGTATCCTCACTTGTAGAGTCTGCTGCTGGCGCTGTTGTTGCTGGTTCTGTAATTTCAGATGTTCCTGATTCTTCAGCTTCTTTTAGTGCTACCTCTGGGTCTGTTGCTTTTGCTTCAGTTGATCCTGTTGAAGCTTCTCCTGTTGCTCCTGCTTCTTCTGAACCTGTTCCTTCAGGTGTTGATTCTACACTATCTTTCGGTTCAGTTGATTCCCCTGCTGTTCCTGAAGCTTCTCCTGTTGTTTCCCCTGCTTCTGCTGTTGCACCTGGTGTAGTTCCTTCTGTTTTATTTTCTTTTGGAGCTGGGTTAGCTTCTGATTCTTCAGTCTCTTTCGCTTCTTTTCCTTCTTCTGTTGTTCCTGCTTCATTTGGAGCTGGGTTAACTTCTGTTCCTGTTGCTCCTTCTGAACCTGTTCCTTCTGTTGGATTTTCTTTTGGAGCTGGGTTGGCTTCTGATTCTTCAGTCTCTTTCGCTTCTTTTCCTTCTTCTGTTGTTCCTGCTTCATTTGGAGCTGGGTTAACTTCTGTTCCTGTTGCTCCTTCTGATGCATCTTCTTTAGGTGTTGGAGTAGTTGGCTCTTCAACTTTCGGCGTTGGAGTTTCTGCATTTGGTACAGCTGGTTTCGCTACCTCTGGCTCTGCTGATTCTGTTGCCACTTCTGCGTTTGATTCAGCTGGTGTTACCACCTCTGGTGCTGTTTCTTTTGGTGCTGGTGTAGTCGCTGCGTCTTCTGCTTTTGGCGCTACTGGAGCTGCTGTTTCTTCTTTAACTTCTGGGCTTGTCTCTGCTGATGTTTCTGAGGCAGGCTCTTCACCTGATTCTTCCGCTCTTTCCACTACTGGTGCTGATACAGGCTGATAGACTGAGCTATAGTTCACAGTCATTTTTTCAACTTTCTCAGTGACATCTGTTAATTCAAAGGTAACAGCTTTTGTTTCCTGATCTTTCTTGAGCAAGACTTCGTAAGTGCGAACTTCGCCACTTGCACCACTTTCTTTGATGACAATCTTGTGTTTTGTGACTGTATCTGAAACCGTTTCAGCTTCGGTAAAGTACAATTCATTGTGTGGTAAGAATAAATTCTTGCCTGAAGCTTGATTCATTTCTTGGAGTACATCTACAGGGATATTGCTTGCTTCGCTGATAACACTTAATGTATCTCCCCACTTAATGACATACTTAAATAAATCACCTTCTTTTTGAAGGTCAGCTTTCACTTCCTCAACTGTTCTGGCTACCCAGACACCATCTTGTTCACTGGCTGACACAGTTGGAGCTAAAAAGCCCAGACCTAGCAAAATGACACCTGTCGCAACAATTGCACCTGTTCTCAATTTTCTAAAGCCACGGAGGGACAAGCTTCCTCTAACATTTGTTTGTCTCATAATGTTTATTTTTCCTCACTATTCTATATTTTCCAAGGTAGACCCTGCCTAGGTCTACTAGCCTATGTTTGCGATATGGATAGGCTTCTACAGATTTATCTATCTATTTTCAAGATAAGATTTCTATAGATTTTTATGCACAATTCCATATATAAGTTGCGAAACTCCTTTCTAATAAATTCCATAACCTTAGTATATCATATTTAAGTACTAAAGTACAAAGAAAGCAACTGAAAGCAATGATTTTCACCATTGCTTTCTGCTTCATTTATCATTTTAGAACTTTCAGTTGCTAGCTTCATTTTTCAGTCTGGCATCAGTATTATTCACCATCCAGCAAGAGCTCTTTTGGTTGTTTTCTAAGGAGATTGCTTGAAGCAAGCGCCATAACAAGAACCACTAGAACTAAAGCAAGGACAAAGACGATGATAAAGTCTGATGTCTGAATGGAAATATCTAGGCTTGACAAGGTCTTGTTAAAGCCATCTACTTCTGCACCACCACCAAGGTTAGAGGCTTGAGCCGCCTTGCTAGCCTGTTTGGCAACACCTGAAGTCACATTGGCAAGGACAGTGTTTCCAATTGCACGAGCTGTGTAGTTGGCTAGGAAATATGATGCAACAAGAGCTGGGATAGCAATCAAGATAGATTCAGTGATAAATTGACCCAAGATACTTGCCTGCTTGAGACCGATAGAGAGGAGAATTCCCACTTCCTTGCGACGGGCGTTGATCCAAAGGCTGAGCAAGAGGGCAAGGAGAAGAACTGAGAAGCTCAAGCTGCCCCAGAAGAGGAAATTGGCCATCTTGTACATACCAGATATGGATTGCTCAAGAGCTGGGTAGTTAGAAGAACTCTTCACCAGTGTGTAGCTCTTCCAGTTGATGCCACTGATACCATTCAACTCTTTCATGACGTCATCCAAGTTCTTGTCCGCTGTTACAAAGAAGGTTGCGTCCCCATAAATAGCAGTTTCTTCTGTATAACCATATAGTTTAGCAGCTGTATGGATGTCTGTGATAGCTGTGTTTTCGTAGAGTTCTTGTGAGTAGGTTACTGCCGACTTGTTGTGGCCATCAAAGAGTCCCTTGATTGTCACTTCAACTGTTTCCTTGGCCCCTTTTTCATTGTCAGCATCATAGACATTAGAGTCCAACTTGACCTTATCCCCTACTTTCCAGCCGTGTTTGGCTGCTAAGTCCTTGTGCATGAGGATCTTGTCCTTGTCGTCGTTTGTTAAGTGCTCTCCTTCGACTAGTTTATAAGAACCAGAGACAAACTTGTCTTCTTTAGAGGAGTCATTGACACCTGTAATCATCAAGCTACTTCCAAAATGTTTGGCACGGTCAGGAGTCAGATTTTTCTTGGTATCTGGCGTTTCGATAAGTTCATATCCAGTCAAATCTCCGATAGCGTTGATGCGTTTCACATAAGACTCAATGGCCTTATTTTCGGTGATTTTTTTGATATCTTCACCTTTAATATTCCCAGCACCACGAGGCGTTCCTTGATTGACGCGACGATTGATTTGCATGGAGAAGCTATTGGTGATATTTTTAAAGGTCTCCTGAGAAGCCTTGGCAGTAGCTCCCTTGATTGACAAGCCGACCAAACTCAAGCTCGCCATGAGGAGAATAATCAGGAAGATGACAATCGATTTGAAAAACTTCCTTGTGACATAGGCAAATGCGTTGTGTAACATAGATTCCCTTTCTAAATGTTGTTCTATTTTATAGTTCGAACAGAAAAAGCTCGTATTATTTCGTAGTATTGCGAGTTTCAGTCAGTTTCTTGTCCTTCAACTCAAGTGTAATATCTGACGCTTGAGCCACTTCTTTGCTGTGAGTTACGACGATGACACATTTACCTGTTTTCTGGGCAAGTGACTTGAGCAGTTCGACAATATCTCCAGCAGTTTTAGGGTCCAGATTTCCTGTGGGCTCATCAGCTAAGATAACTGGAGCTTCTGATACCAAACTACGAGCGATGGCAACACGCTGCTGTTGACCACCTGATAACTGGAGAACATTCCGCTTGATCTGACTTTCATCCAAACCAAGCTCAAGCAGTGTATCCTTGCTTGCCTTTTTGTTGACCAAGCGGATATTTTCCAGTGGAGAAAGATAATCTATCAAGTTATAATTTTGAAAGACCAGGGAAATATGGTGCATGCGATGGTAGGAATAGCCCTTCTTACGAATATCCTCTCCTTGAAAAAGGATAGAACCTTCAACAGGACTGTCAAGACCGGCAAGGAGGGACAAGAGAGTGGATTTCCCTGCTCCTGACTCACCAATAATACTGTAAAATTTCCCGGGTTCAAAATTATAATTGATCTGATATAAAACTGCTTCAGCAGTGTTCTTATAACGGTAGGTAAGATCTTGTAATTGTAATAAAGTCATGATTTCTCCTTCTTAACTAATAGATGATAAAATTTCTTTCGGCGATTTTCTAAATAAGAATAGGAAACAAAGGGCTACAGATAAGCAACTAAGCAGAACTAGAAAGACATAGGATTCTGCAAAAGATAAGATGCTAGTTGATAAACTGCTTGCTTTAGCTAGCGTGTCTTGTAAACTTGCCTGATCTCCACTTGCTAGTAGTGTTTGGAGTAGGTAAGATGTGATTGCGTTTCCTGCAACAAATGCCGGAAACAAAGCACCGATAGATACCAAAACCACCTCTAAACAGAATTGTAGGAAAATCGAGCTCTTGCCTTTTCCAAGTGCCAGTAAAATTCCCACTTCGTAGACCCTTTCTCTCAACCAGAGAGACAAAACAAGAATTAAGGCCCCTGCTCCTGCTATCAACATCCCATAAAGGAAAATGGTCAGAAAGGTTTGGAAGGTTGCAACTGAGTCTTTGATTTGTTCAAAAGCCTTGTTTTCCTTTTCTACTTGATAGCCTTGATTTTCCAAAGACAAGTTTTCTACCTGCTTCATGAGTCCGTCCATTTCCTTAGGATTTTCTACATAGAAGCGAGCTGCAGTGACTTGAAGTTCACCATTACCCAAAAGGCTTTGGCTACTTTCATAGTCTGTAAAGACTTGATTTTCACTGAAGTCAGAAGACAAG
This sequence comes from Streptococcus sp. k-628, assembly GCF_013277475.1. Taxonomy (NCBI): domain Bacteria; kingdom Bacillati; phylum Bacillota; class Bacilli; order Lactobacillales; family Streptococcaceae; genus Streptococcus; species Streptococcus sp. k-628. The sequence continues at coordinate 1,441 of NZ_VMMZ01000041.1, read as the reverse complement.
CCTGTAAATTTCTCCTGTTTTTTACCAGAGAAGATGCCGACAATTTCAAACTCGACAGTTTGTCCTTTACCAGCTTCTGACTGTCCAGCATCTAAGGTAATCTTGTCATGAAGCGAAAGACTATTCTTCTTAGCCAGCTCTTCGTGGATGATGATTTTCTTTGAATCCCCTTTTTGAAGGTGTCGCCCTTCTTTTAAGTTGAAAGCCGAGCTAGTAAAGGTGACATCTTTGGATGAATCCTCAAGAGCCGTTAAACTAACCAAGTTCTTGTCCGCAGCTGACAAATCATCACGCTCTACGCTCTGCTCACCACTCACCGCTTCCTTGTCTTTTAATTTTGCGACCGTCTCGAGTTCAGGAGAGGCATTTTCTAGTCCCTTAATCTTGCTTACAGATGCTAGGTCTGACAACTTGAAAGTCTGACCGTTTTCTATCTTTTTAATAGAAAAAGATGTATTGAGTGATTTGTAAAGATTGGTTTCCACTGTTTTGTTGGACTTCATCAGAGTCAGACAGGCTGAAATTCCGGCCAATAGGACCAATAAAATCAGAAATAAAATAAAACTTCTCAGTCGCTTTCTGCTGACATAAGCCCAAGCTCTTTGGATTGGATTCATTTGTTACCTCCATATTTGTAAGACTATTATAAAACTCAAATATGAAATGTTTATGAAATACGAAAAAATTTCAAAAAGAGCAACGGCTTTCACCGTTGCTCTTTCGAGTACTATTCTAGCTAGTTTCCGACTAGTCTAAGCTTAACTTATCTTAACTGAGTAAGAATAGCTTTGAGTTTATCAATCAACTCATCTTCTGTGTGGTCAGACTCTTTCTCATTGGCTAGGAAGGCAACTGCTTGAGCGAGAGTTTCTCGTGCTTTGTCGAGAACTTTCGCATCTACATTTGTAAGGTCGCTTTCTTGAAGAACCTTAGTCAATTCCTTGGTCAATTTCTTGAGTTCTGACTCTTTCTTGCGACGAGCGATGAGGAAGAGAAGGAGACCAAGAAGGGCGAGCAGGCCGCCAATCATCGTACCGTATGGAAGATGACCTTGCTCTTTGCTTGTTTCTTTCTTAGCGTCAGATTTCTTATCACCAGTTGGATTGATGTTATCGATAGCTGTATTGCCATTATTCTTCGCTTCATCTACCTTATCGTTAGTTGTCGCGTCGTCAATAGCTTTCTTAGCTTTTTCTGCTGCTGTTTCAACATCAGATTTCGCTTTGTCCTTCTCTTCTTTCGTCAAGTCGGTACGCTTATCAATCTCATCTTTCTTAGCTTCAGCCGCTTTGTCGATTTCTTTCTTAGCGTCAGATTTCTTATCACCAGTTGGGTTGATGTTATCGATAGCTGTATTGCCATTATTCTTCGCTTCATCTACCTTATCGTTAGTTGTCGCGTCGTCAATAGCTTTCTTAGCTTTTTCTGCTGCTGTTTCAAC
>NZ_VMMZ01000040.1:0-14472 GCF_013277475.1 Streptococcus sp. k-628 | reverse complement strand
AGAATAATACTCTTCGAAAATCTCTTCAAACCACGTCAGCGTCGCCTTACCGTAGGTATATGTAACTGACTTCGTCAGTTCTATCTGCAACCTCAAAACAGTGTTTTGAGCAGCCTACGGCTAGCTTCCTAGTTTGCTCTTTGATTTTCATTGAGTATAAGATATATTAAAAGCGATTGGGCCAGCCAATCGTTTTTAATTTGCATTGGTTATTTTAGGAAACTCTTACAAAAAATCAAAAAAATCTTTCACATCCTCTACATACCCATGCTTTTCTATTAAGCTGGCTAAGAGTTCCAGATTGTGCCCCTGATAGTTATCTTCTCTTCGTAGCTCTTCATACATTTCGATAAAGGGAAGCCCCTTGGACTTGGCCAATTCTAACTCCGCTTCGTAATCATAAGCGACTTTACGAAATAGGATATTTACCAATTCCCCATCTTCAACCTCTATCACGGCATACTGGGCACGGTGATTTTTTAACGCTTCCCAATTAAAATAGGGCATGCCAATCGACCCTGGATTGATGATTTGTTGCCCTTGACTGCCATAACGAAGCAACTGCTTGTGAACATGACCATAGACTGCCACGTCAACTTCATCATCTAGGAGTTGGTCAAATTTCTCTGTATCATTCTCAACTAGCAAGTCACCACCATAGTTCTTATTTGGCAAATTATGAGAGATAGAAAAGCGCAATCCCTCAATTTCTTTCTTTTCCAGCAAAGGCAAGCTTCGTAGCCAGACAATCGTTGCAGGATCCATTCGCTCCATCAAAAACTGAGTCATGCGCATGAGCTGGATTTCTTGCGGATTTTCCAAACCGTATTGCCCATCCAAGACCTCCAGGACACAATCATCCCAATTGCCTCGAACACTTACCGTTATAGGAAGGTCCTTTAGCAGTGCGACTAAGTCATTTGCGCCTGGACCAGGAAGAAAAATATCTCCCAGAAGCCAGTATTCACTAACTCCTTGATTTTTAGCATCTGCAATCACTGCTTCTAGCGCCGTCGCATTGCCATGAATATCTGATAAAATTGCGATTTTATGGTTCATGATGTTTTTCCTTCCGTTTGGTAATCTACTCTTTCTTCCGCCACTTGAGGCAAGGCTTCTGCCTCCTGCGGGTTCAACTTTCTCTGAACAGCCTCTGCGACTGTTCTTGGTACCCCAACTTCGACAATCTCATCCACACTGGCTTCCTTGATTTTTGTCAGAGACTTGAAATGCTTCATGAGATTTTGCTTGCGTTTAGGTCCCAGACCGTCAATTCCATCCAGTTGTGATGAAAAGGAATTTTTGGAGCGCAGTTGGCGGTGGAAAGTAATGGCAAAGCGGTGCACCTCATCTTGGATGCGTTGGAGGAGGAAAAATTCCTGAGAATTGCGAGACAACTCCACCACCTCAAGTGGATCTCCAAAAAGCAATTCATGGGTTTGGTGCTTGTCGTTCTTTTGCAGCCCAGCAATTGGAATATCCAAACCCAGCTCCTCTTGGATGACTTGCTTGGCAATATTGACTTGACCTTGTCCCCCATCAATCACAATCAAATCTGGAGGAGTCAAACCGTCACGCTGTACTCGACCATAGCGCCTGCGAATGACTTCTCTCATACTGGCATAGTCGTCTGGCCCAACGACAGTCTTGATTTTATACTTACGATAATCTTTTTTACTTGGTTTGCCGTTGACAAAGACCACCATGGCTGAAACAGGACTAGTTCCCATGATGTTGGAGTTATCGAAGGACTCGATGCGGACTGGTGTCGGGATTTGGAGTAAACGTCCTAGATTTTCAATAGCTCCTTGGGTCTTCTCGACAGATTTCTCTAGCAGGTTGAATTTCTGCTCTAGGCTGACTCGAGCATTCTTTATAGCCAAATTGACCAGTTGTTTTTTTTCTCCACGCTGGGGTTTGAAAATCTTGGTATCCACCAAAGCCTTGACGGCTTCTTCGTCAATATCCTGCGGAATTAGTACCTCATTGGGTACTAGGTGAGATTTTTCTTGATAGAATTGTCCTACATAGGTTAGAAAGTCCTCATCCGGATCGTTGTAGTAGGGAAAAAGATTGACATCGCGCTCAATAAGCTTGCCCTGACGAACAAAGAAAACCTGAACACACATCCATCCCTTGTCCACATAGTAGCCAAAGACATCGCGATTTTGGAGATCCTTAGCCATGACCCGTTGCTTGGTTCGAAGCGTTCCAATCGCCTGAATTAGGTCACGGTATTCCGCCGCGCGTTCAAATTCCATAGTCTGGGCTGCCGTTGCCATCTTGCCCTTGAGGTCATCGATGATTTTATCATCCTGTCCTTTTAGAAAATCAGAAACCTCCTGAGCCATAGACTTGAAATAAGCCTCATCCTTCTTACAGATAGTGTGGGCCATGCATTGGCCTATATGGTAATAAAAACAGACCTTAGACGGTGGATTCGTACACTTACGAAAAGGGAAAATCCGATCCAGTAGTCGCTTGATTTCATTGGCTGCTCCCACATCTGGATAGGGACCAAAGTAAAGACCGCCGTCCTTCTTGACCTGACGGATGATGATCAAACGAGGATAACGCTCATTGGTGATTTTGATGAAAGGATAGGACTTATCATCCTTGAGCATGATATTGTATTTAGGCTTATTTTCCTTGATCAGATTGATTTCTAGGAGAAGTGCCTCAATATTGGACTCCGTAACGATAAATTCAAAATCTACAATTTCAGACACCAAGGCCTCTGTTTTGGTATCATGACTTCCACGGAAATAAGATCTTACGCGGTTACGCAGATTTTTAGCCTTTCCTACATAGATAATAGTGCCATTTTTATCCTTGTGAATGTAACAACCAGGGCTGGTCGGCAGGAGCTCTAGTTTTGATTTAATCAAGTTATTCATAGTTCCATTATAGCAAAAAAGTAGGGAAAGATTGTTCCCTACTCACTAGTCTCATATATTTTTCGAAGGTTTGCAACATCCACTTCCTGGATACCATAAAAGGAACCCGCAGGTTGCATGACAGACTTTTCATCTGTATGGTCCAAGCCAATCGCATGACCCAACTCATGTTCTGCTGTATGGACAATGCGCTCATAGGAATAACCATAATTTGGATTGGATAGATAATAATGATTCAGACGCACCGTTACGGATAAAAATTGCCCTGTTAAGAGATTGGTCTGACTTTCTGCCTCTCCTGCCACAGGAGTGCCTCCGTCATTCATCTCCGTAGCTAGGATATCTGCCTTGCTGGACTCGGTGACAATTTCAAAGTTAAAAGCACCCGTTTGATTCCAATTCTGAATCGCTTCTACATAAGCTTCTTGAAAGTGTGAATCCATCTGGGGATCCAGGTAAATACGAGCAGAAGCCTGCGGCCACCTTCCTTCAGAATGCTGGTGGCTATCTGTCTGGTTCAACTTAGGCAGTTGCCCTGTTTTTTCCCATTGGTCGATACTTTGCTGACCAATCTTTACTGACCGTTCTGCTTGCTTTAGCGCTCCTTGAAAATCCCCGTTCAAATACCAGAGAAGTCCGAAAGCAAGCGCACATAAGAGCACAACTATCCAAACCAGGCGCCAAAACAAACGCCACACAAAAGAAAAGAAAGCCCCTATCAAACGAAAAAGCCAGCGCATATCCCTCCACCTTTCTAGCAAATAAAGTCTATTTTACTAAAACAAGCTGAAAGAAAACTAAATACTGGCCTTTTCATCTTAACGTCCTACTATTTTTTTGAGTAACTGGATAGCTTTGTATTTTAAAGGCGATGGATGGTAACGGAAAGTACCCGCTTTGCGTACAATATAGCCATTAAAATTTTGTTTAAAACGCAAAACACCATCACTACCATCAAAAATCCCTTGAATCCCTAGGAAGTTGTATTTAGGTATTCCACGTTTTATGCTTTCCAACATAATATATTTTTGAAGCAGTGCAGGGGCATAGAATTTATTAAACTCAGTGTAGGAACCACTAAAGAGGTAAGTCGTTTCCTGAGGCATATAAACAAATAAACTCCCGGCTAAAACAATATCTTCTTCTCCATATTTTTCAATCAAGTCTCGCGCTTCTGCTTTTCGAACTTCAAACGTTTCAAATTGACTAGAGTATTCTCTCAGTTGATTTTGTTTTTTCTCAGAATGAGGATTTTTACTCAAATCAAGTCGCAACTTGTCCAAGATTTCTTCTAGTTTACTTTGTTCACCTTGCAATTTGCTCATATAGTCCGAAAAATTCAAGCTTGCTATGAGAAACTCCGCTTGTTCTCCAAAAGCATCATAAAAATACTCATAGTATTCTAAACTTTTATCACTATATTCTCTACGCTCAGAGGTTTCTTTTGTTATATTCTTAAAAATCGATAGTTCTTCACGTTTTAACTTTTTCAACCGAATGCCAAACGTTTCAGCCTTTTTCACCAAGGGTTTACCCTTTTTGCTAAAACTTTTAAGCAAGTTCTTTTCAGTTAATTCAGTCAAATCTTTATAGTATAACCAATCTGGTTCTCCACCTGGATAACCTCTTGTCAATCCATCAAATTGATAACCTAAATCAGTCAAACCTTGAATAATACTTTTTTTCTCAGCATCTATCGGATTACCTTGGCTATCAAAAGTTTGATAAGTTTCATAAGGTTTTACAAGCAACTCTAATACACCATTTTGCTTGGCATATTCTTTTAACTCCGCATAAAAAACTGGAAGAGCATCTTGTTGGGTATAAATCGGCCCCGAATTGAGCTCCATATGCAGACCACCCAGCATGGGCAAGCTATAAACCAGAGCTGCAACTTGAATTTCTTCTGCTTGTTTCAAAGCAAGATAAACAATTCGAGCTCCTCTTTTTTCTAACAAGTCCCCCATCTGGACCGATTGCATAAAGGAACGAGAAGAAACCTGACCAGAATAAGCTTGAAACTCTTCTTTCGTGAGTGTAATTAGTGCCATATACTTACTTTCTATGTTTTTTTCTTAATGTTTTACGGAAATCAAGAGCAAGTCTTAACAGAGGATAGAGAGGATGGGTAGGCATTGTAAATTCACCCAAATATTCTTCAATCGTTGGATTAAATTTTTCCTTAAAATGATAAAGTCCACCATTGAGAGAGTTTTCAACACCACCTAAATTTTGCCACAACATACCTCGCTCAAAGGCATAGCGAGCCGTTTCATACCAAGTTAAAATTGGTGCATTGTAACGTTTAAAATCATCATCCATACCAGCATATAGATTGACAGAGGTATTACCAAATTCCAAACTCAAAGTAGCCGCTAAAGGAACTCTCGCTTGACCTGCATCTATATATTCCTGCAAGAAGGTCAATTCCTCTAACAAACGTTCTTTTTCCTTCTTCTGCGCTTCTACTTTTGAAGTGCGAGTTGACTCAGTAAAGGTCTCTTCCAAGGCTCTGTTTTTCGCTAACTGTTCTTCTAATTCTTGCGAACGTTTAGAGACATCCAAGGTTGCCAAGGTGATATAGGCCTTATCCTTAAAATTATCTAACAATTTTTTATAATAGGTTTCATTCCTCAAATGAATCTCTTTTCGCTTCTCGGTTTTTTTCATCAAAAAGGAAAAAGACTCCAATAATTCAGTTCCACCAAATTGAATCTCTACCCCCTTATTTCGTGCTGTTCGAATAGCTTGCCTCGTTGACTTGGAAAGTTTATCTTCTTCAAAATTTTCCTTGTATATTTTAGCCTGAATACGAGGTTGAATGGTGTCTCCCATTTCCTCTGTTTTTCCTGACCAGCTTACTCCCATTTGTTGCAAACTATCAATAATAGCCAGATTTTCAGGATATTCTGTCTTTTCCTGATTGATTAAACTTTGAGATAGGCAAATACTTGGGTCAAAAGTCACAAAAACCGCTCTCTTACTGCGAGCATAAGACTTAATAGACTGCAGGACAAACTTTAAAAGTTCTATATCCCTGTAATCCAATATAGGACCTCTTGGAATATAAAACATTTTATAGCCTAAAGGCAGAGATTTTATGAGAATACTAGCCACAGCCAGTAACTTCCCCTCTTCATAGACACCAAATCTCTCATGATGCCAATCAGACTTCACTTTTTCCCAAGCACTACTTTGTAATACATTGCCTAATTCATGGTCTTTGACAAACTGATCATATTCTAATGCGGGAATGCCAATTTGATAACGGTACATTTCCTACTCTCTTTCCTCCAGTATCTTATTACTATTCTACTACTTTCGTTTGAAAAGTCTAGTGAAAACATATTTTATTTTAGTTCTACTCCCACTATGCTGAAGTTCAAACTAAGTCAATCTCTCTTCTAATTTGAAATCAATCGGTAGGGTTGCTAAGAACCGTTCCAATTGTTTTTCCCAATAATACCATTCGTGAGTTCCAGCGCTATGGCTATAGGTCACATCAAATCCTATTTTTTCGAGGTTTTTCACTGCCAGATTATTGGCTTCGTACAAGAAATCCTGCTCACCACACCAAGCCCAAAGCTTGGTCTTTTTGTCCGATTTTTTAGCCAGACTTTCAAGAGAATAAGGACTAGCTGTCCAATCCTTAATCTCCCCAAACACACCTCTCCAGTAAGCTGGTGTTCCCAAATCTTGGCTTTCAGGAGAAAAATCTTGAAAGCTAAGGGCGCCTGAAAAGCTAGCTGCACGAGAGAAACGATTTGTCGCAAGAGCCAGTTTGAAGCAGCCGTAGCCTCCCATAGAAAGACCAGCGATAAAGGTCTTTTCACGCTTGCTAGTCATATTAGGGAAGAAGCGTTTCAGAACCTGTGGCAATTCCTCTGCTAGAGCTGTGTAATAGTCAAAACCATACTGGGTATCGGTGTACCAACCGTTGCTGGTATTGGGCATGACGACTATGAGATTAGTCCCCCGAAGCAAGCGTTCTACATTGGTCCGCTTGAGCCAACTATTATGATTGCCAGACATCCCGTGCAAGAGGTACAAGACGGGAATGTCTTTACAATCTGGTTCTTCCACTCGATTGGCATCAGGATAGAGAACATTCACTCCCCACTCCATATCCAAAACTTGTGAGTAATACTCGATTTTCATTACTGCCATAATTTTTCCTCTATTTTTCTATAAGAAAAAGCCGAAATTCGACTTTCTCTCTACTTATTTTAACGATTATTTTGCTTCCATGACTACTGGTAGAATAGCTGGACGACGTTTGGTTTGATCAAAGAGATACTTGGTCAGATTATCCCGAACCTTCCCTTTAAGATCTGCCCAATCAAAGTCATCTCCTTGAAGATAGTCTTCTACCGTTTGGTTAATCAATTCTGAACTTTCACGGAGAATATCCCGGCTCTTCTTAAGATAAACAAATCCACGTGTATGAACACGAGCTTTGGCCACAATTTTCTTCTCACGTCGGTTAACTGTAATTGCGACGATGAAAATGCCATCCTCTGACAAGACCTTACGGTCACGAAGAACCACATTTCCAACATCACCTATGGCATTCCCGTCAATCAAGACATCCCCTGCCGAAACTGCTCCAGCTGGGACAAAGTCTCCATTCTCATAAGCCATGCTGGTTCCCTTTTTAGGGATGAAAATGCGTTCTGGCAACATACCTACTGCCATAGCAGCCTTAGCATGGGCATCCAACTCGCGGTATTCCCCTTGAATTGGGAAGAGATACTTGGGTTGCAAGAGATTGATCATCAACTGCAAATCACGCGCATTTCCGTGCCCTGATACATGTAAACTTTGGGTAATCAATTTGACAACCCCTCCTGCCTGATAAATCATATTTTCCACACGCGCAACGAAGGCTTCTTTAGCAATAGACGGAGCCGTAGCAATATAGACCAGGTCCCCATCCTTGATTTCTACATAACGATGGCGACCAATCGACATCTTACGAAGTCCATTGATAGGTTCACCCATACGACCTGTCTCAAGAATAATCAACTCATGGTCTTCAAAGCGAGACATATCTTTCGGCTTAATCAAGAGAATTTCGTTGGCTAAAGACAACTTCTTGAGACGAATCGCTGTGCGGACGATATTTTCAATATCAAATCCTGTCAAGACGATACGTCGACCTGTTTTATCCGCAGCGTCAAAAATCTGCTGGATACGAGAAAGGTTACTGGAAACAGCTGCAACGATGATACGACCTTCCCAGTCAGCAATGGTTTGGGTAATTTCATCTCTAACTTCACTTTCACTAGCCACCTGAATATTGCTGTCCGCATTGGCCGAATCACTGAGGAGAGCCAGGACGCCGTCACGACCGATTTCTGCCAAACGAGCGAAGTCTGTCGCATAGGATTCACTAGCTGTCTGGTCAAATTTGAAGTCACCTGTATAAACGATGCTACCTTCAGCTGTCTTCAAGACAATTCCCAGGCTCTCTGGAACGGAGTAAGTCGTAGGGAAGAAGGAAACCACTGTCCCACCAAAATCAATCTCCGTATCTTCATCAATAACATGAAAATCATTAAATTTCTTGACTGCGTCATTTCCTTTGACAAAGAGCTTTGCCAACTCAATGGTCAACTCAGAGCCAAATACAGGTACCTTGGCTTCAGCCAAGAGATAAGGCAGAGCACCAATAGCATCTGCATGTCCGTGAGTTAAAAATACCCCAGCAATTCGATCTTTATTTTCAAAAAGGTAGTCCATCTTTGGAATCACCACATCGACCCCTAATTGTTCATTTTCGGGATATTTTAACCCTGCATTCAAAACAAAAATGGACTCTCCAATTTCAGCAATGTACATATTTTTCCCATTTTCACGTACACCACCAAGTGTTGTTAAACTAATATTACTCATTTTTCCTCCAAAATCTTAGTTTATCTTGATTATAGGGTTGCTTGCCCTTTTATTCTAAAAGCACTATTACTTTTATACTCTTCGAAAATCTCTTCAAACCACGTCAGCTTCGCCTTGCCGTATATATGGTTACTGACTTCGTNNTGCGGCTAGCTTCCTAGTTTGCTATCTGATTTTCATTGAGTATTAGCCGAATCTTTTCCTACCATTATACCATTTTTTTGATGATTTTCAAAATGAAGATTTATTTTCAAAAAAGAGCTGGTTGCCCAACTCTTTTCCATCTGCTATTCTTTTTCCATTAAAAAGTCATAAATTTCTTGCACGGTACCTAGCGCCATCATTTCTTGGTCTTTGACGGTTTGTTTGAGATTTTGATAAATCTGACTTTCTCCGATCTCCCGCTTTGGTGCCTCTTTATTGACTGTCATGACACCATCTTTGATCGTCACAAAGCCTAGCTCTTCAAATACTTGAATCATCTTGACCAGCAAGATTTGTTGGATATTAAGATAAGTAGCCAAATCTTTCAGCTTGTAGCGAATATCAAACTCTGGGAACTGGTAGATGGTCTTGTACAATTTGGCAAACTGATCTCTAGTCCCATAACCTGTCAGATAGTAGGCCTTGTCAATATCATTTTTGAAATAGACAGCAGAGAAATTCTGTTCCTGAAAAATGGTCTTCAGCTGAGTAATATCCTCAGGAACGGTTTTTACGATAACAGCTTCACTAGCCGCCAGATTTGGCAGTTCTCCAGCAAAATCCAAGACTGGAATCCCTTCTGGCAAGACTGCATTTTTCCCACGAATGTTAAAGAGTTGAACACCTTCCACACGCGCATCCACCATCATCAACTGGAGGGCAGTTTGACCATTCCATTGATTGACAGACAATTTGACTGCCAACTCTAGATTTTTGGTTTGAGAAAACTCTGTCGCCCATCTGCCTTGGCCAAAGGCTACCACTTCAAAACTCGCCTCACCTTTGGAAATTTTCAACTTGAGATGAGCATTGCCTGCCCCCATAGTACGGGCACTTTCGACCTGAAAATTCTTGATATAAAAGACAGGTTTCTGATTGTCCATTCCAAAAGGTGCCAAGCGCTCAAAGTTCTTGACTGTTTCAAGACTCAAAGTCTCCAAATCCAACTCTTCATCTAGGTTTAACTTATTCTTGCCACCAGCATCTGCGCCTTTTTCACGGACATAATCTTCCAAAACCTGAGATAAATCTGAAAGTTTCTCAACTTCCAGCGTCATTCCTGCAGCGCCAGCATGACCTCCAAAGGCGATGAAGAGGTCTCGATGAGGATCCAGAGCCTCAAAAATATCGACCGCTTCCACACTACGAGCACTGCCCTTAGCACGACCGTCTTCTATATTAAGAACGATGACTGTCTGCCCTAGTTCTTCCAGCAAACGACCAGCCACGATACCCAGAACCCCAGGATTCCAGCCTTCCTTAGCCAAGACTTGGACCTTCTTCTCAGAGTCCACCATGGTCTTAGCTTCTTCATAGATAGACTGGACGATTTCCTTGCGCTCTTCGTTTTTCTGATGAATCATAAGGGCAATCTCATGCGCCTCCTCGTCGTCAAATCCAGTCAGCAAATCGATGGCAGGATTGGGATCATCCAAGCGGCCCAAGGCATTCAAACGAGGGGCAATCTGGAAACCAACCGTTTCTTCTGTTACTTCGTTGGCAGCAATCCCAGCCATGTCTAGCATTTCTTGTAGACCAATGCGCTGAGTGTGCCCCAACATTTCCAGACCATACTGCACCAAGATACGGTTCTCATCTGTCAAACTAACCATATCAGCAATGGTACCAATAGCGACCAAATCAAGCAATTCCACTTGTACTTCTTCTAACAGGGCACAAGCCAACTTGAAGGCCACTCCACAACCAGCCAAATATTTAAAAGGATAGTTCGCATCTGGATGCTCAGGATGAACGATGGCATAGGCATCAGGCAGAGTTTCAGGCATGGAATGGTGATCTGTGACAATGACATCCACTCCCATAGACTGGGCCAATTCAATAGCCTCATGACCAGCAACCCCATTATCCACCGTCACAATCAAGGAAATCCCTTCTTGCTCGATAAAATATTTATAGACACTAGCATTAGGGCCATAGCCATCGGTAAAACGATTGGGCAAGTAAACACGGCATTCAGCACCAAGCTGTTCCAAACTTTCCTTCACAATCGAAGCCGAAGTCATACCATCCGCATCATAGTCTCCATAGATGAGAATATTTTCCCCTTCTTCAATGGCCTGACGAATACGAGCCACTGCCTTGTCCATATCATGGAGCAGATAAGGATCGTGCAAGTCCTCCAAGGAAGGTTCTAAAAACTTCTTCAGACTTTCTTGGTCCTGAATCCCTCTTTCAAACAATAAGCGAGCCACCTCAGGACCCAACCCAGCCTTCTTGGCTATCTTTGTAAAATCCGCATCTTCTACCTGCGGGGCAAACTGCCATTCATAAGTAGGTGTTATCAAAAAGACATCCACTCTTTCTAAGAATTCTATTGCTTCATTATAACACGATTTAGGCTTTTTCTCTATCCAGATTGCTTTTTTATAACATTTTAGTGAATTTTTTCAGATATGATTTGACAAGGCCATTATTTTGGTGTAGAATCGTGTTATAAAATCTAACACGAAGGAGATTCCTTATGGCTTTAGTAGAATTTGAACACGTCGATAAATATTACGGGGACTACCACGCACTCCGCGACATCAATCTCCGTTTTGAAAAAGGACAAGTCGTTGTCCTACTCGGACCATCTGGTTCTGGGAAATCCACTCTTATCCGCACCATCAATGGTTTGGAGGCTGTAGACAAGGGAAGTCTTCTAGTAAATGGTCACCAAGTTGCTGGTGCCAGCCAGAAAGATTTGGTGCCCCTTCGCAAGGAAGTCGGCATGGTTTTCCAACATTTTAACCTCTATCCGCATAAAACAGTGTTAGAAAACGTAACACTAGCACCCATAAAAGTTCTAGGAATTGATAAAAAAGAAGCTGAAAAAACAGCCCAAAAATATCTGGAATTTGTAAATATGTGGGACAAGAAAGATTCATATCCAGCTATGCTTTCTGGTGGACAAAAACAACGGATTGCCATCGCACGCGGACTCGCCATGCATCCGGAACTTCTCCTCTTTGATGAACCAACATCTGCTCTTGACCCTGAAACCATCGGCGATGTTCTGGCAGTTATGCAAAAATTAGCCCACGATGGTATGAATATGATTGTCGTTACCCATGAAATGGGCTTTGCCCGTGAAGTTGCCGACCGCATCATCTTTATGGCTGACGGAGAAGTGTTGGTGGATACGACCGATGTCGATGACTTTTTCGACAATCCAAGCGAACCTCGTGCTCAACAATTCCTCAGCAAAATCATCAACCACGAAAGTGACAAAGTCAAATAAGGAGGCGCCTATGAAAAAGAAATTCTTTTTATCAGCATTATTGATTAGCCTTTTCAGCCTTGCTGCTACAAAACCAGTTCAGGCTGATACTAGTATCGCAGATATTCAAAAGAGAGGCGAACTGGTTGTCGGTGTCAAACAAGATGTTCCCAATTTTGGTTACAAGGACCCCAAGACAGGGACCTATTCTGGTATCGAAACTGACTTGGCCAAGATGGTAGCTGATGAGCTCAAGGTCAAGGTTCGTTATGTGCCGGTTACCGCACAAACTCGCGGACCCCTTCTAGACAATGAACAGGTCGATATGGATATCGCAACCTTTACCATCACAGACGAGCGCAAAAAACTCTACAACTTTACCAGTCCCTACTACACAGACGCTTCTGGATTTTTGGTCAATAAATCTGCCAAAATCAAAAAGATTGAGGACCTAAACGGCAAAACCATCGGAGTCGCCCAAGGTTCCATCACCCAACGCCTGATTACTGAGCTGGGTAAAAAGAAAGGTCTGAAGTTTAAATTCGTCGAACTTGGTTCCTACCCAGAATTGATTACTTCTCTACACGCTCACCGTATTGATGCCTTTTCCGTTGACCGCTCGATTCTATCTGGCTACACTAGTAAACGGACAGCTCTACTAGATGATAGTTTCAAGCCATCTGACTACGGTATCGTTACCAAGAAATCAAACACTGAACTCAACGACTATCTTGATAACTTGGTCACCAAATGGATCAAGGATGGCAGTTTGCAAAAACTTTATGACCGTTACAAGCTCAAACCATCTAGCCATACCGCAGATTAAGGAGGACACCCTATGACAGATTTATCATCTTGGACAGCCTATTTTCAGGATTTTGGACAATTTTTCAATGGTTTCCTCTTCACTCTTGCCCTAGCGATTGGATCCTTTATCCTCGCTATGGTCTTGGGCATCTTCTTTGGAGCCATGTCAACCAGCAAACGTCCAATTTTGCGCATTTTAGCTCGCATCTTTGTGGAGTTTTACCAAAACACTCCCCTCTTGGTGCAGTTTGTTATCGTTTTTTATGGCCTACCTCTTATCAGTGATCATATCATCATGATTCCAATTTATTGGACAGCTGTACTCTGTGTAGGTCTCTATCACGGCGCCTATATCGCTGAGGTGATTCGCTCAGGTATTCAGTCTATTCCTAGCGGTCAGATGGAGGCTGCCTTGTCGCAAGGTTTTACCTATATCAGTGCCATGCGCTTGATTATCTTGCCTCAGGCTTTCCGTATTATTCTCCCTCCTTTGACCAACCAAATCGTCAACCTCATCAAGAACACCTCGACAGTGGCTATCATTTCTGGAGTCGACTTGATGTTTGTGACCAAGTCTTGGTCGGCTCTTAACGGAAACTATATCCCAGCCTTTCTAGGTGCTGCCCTTCTCTACTTTTCTCTATGCTTCCCTGTTGCCCAGTTTGGTCGCAAGATGGAGCAAGCTAACAAAAAAGCCTATTCGCTTTAGGAGGTTGCTATGGAATCCATTTTAGAAGTTTTGACCCCAGATAACCTAGTCTTTATCTTTAAAGGATTTGGCTTGACCCTCTATATTTCTCTGATTGCCATCGTCCTCTCTACTATCATCGGTACCGTGCTAGCCGTCATGAGAAATGGGAAAAATCCTATCTTGCACATCATCTCCAGCATTTACATCGAATTTGTGCGTAACGTTCCCAACCTCCTCTGGATTTTCACTATCTTTTTAGTTTTTAAGATGAAGTCCACTCCAGCAGGAATCACTGCCTTCACTCTCTTTACCTCAGCAGCCTTGGCTGAGATTATTCGAGGCGGTCTCAATGCCGTAGACAAGGGGCAGTACGAAGCAGGAATGTCACAAGGATTTACCTCAACCCAAATCCTCTACCACATCATTCTCCCACAAGCAATCCGTAAAATGCTGCCAGCCATCATTTCTCAGTTTGTAACCGTGATTAAGGATACCAGTCTTCTCTACTCTGTTATCGCCCTACAAGAACTCTTTGGAGCTAGCCAAATTCTCATGGGCCGTTATTTCGAACCAGAGCAGGTCTTCAGTCTTTATATCCTGATTGCCCTCATCTACTTCAGCTTTAACCTTGCAATTTCGAGCCTGTCTCATATGCTAGCCAAACGTTGGCAACAAGCTGCAGAATAATACTCTTCGAAAATCTCTTCAAACCACGTCAGCTTCACCTTGCCGTATATATGTTACTGACTTCGTCAGTT
>NZ_VMMZ01000004.1:0-13508 GCF_013277475.1 Streptococcus sp. k-628 | reverse complement strand
GTTTCAGGACTTACAAGTGGTGGCGACAAGGGATAATATATCCCCGCCACCCTTTTTCATTTTATACTCTTCTAAAATCTCTTCAAACCACGTCAGCTTCCATCTGCAACCTCAAAACACTGTTTTGAGCAACCTGCGGCTAGCTTCCTAGTTTGCACTTTGATTTTCATTGAGTATTAGCGATTGTTACTGTAAGTAATATCCTTACAACAAGCAATTTGTCTCCTAGACTTGAAATAAAGCACATTTCTCTATATAATAATACTCATATAGAAAACACCTTTTAGAAAGATACCTATGCTTCCATATCCATTTTCCTATTTTTCAAGTATTTGGGGATTTCGTAAGCCCCTGTCCAAACGTTTCGGGCTCAACTGGTTTCAACTTCTCTTTACCAGTATCTTCCTTATCAGCTTGTCTATGGTACCCATTGCCATTCAAAACAGCTCCCAGGAGACTTATCCGCTAGAAACCTTTATCGATAATGTCTATGAACCTCTGACGGATGGGGTTGTTCAGGACCTCTCTGAGCATGCTGCAATTGTTGATGGTAAGCTAACTTATACAGGAACTGCCAATCAAACACCTTCTGTTGTGATTGGCCCCAGTCAAAGCAAGGAATTACCTAAGGACTTGCAACTGCATTTCGACACAAATGAGCTAGTCATCAGCAAGGAAAGCAAGGAACTGACCCGCGTCTCTTACCGAGCCATTCAGACTGAGAGTTTCAAAAGCAAAGACAGCTTGACCCAAGCAATTTCTAAAGACTGGTACCAACAGAATCGTGTCTATATCAGTCTCTTCCTAGTTCTCGGTGCTAGCTTCCTCTTTGGTTTGAATTTCTTTATCGTCTCTCTAGGGGCGAGTCTTCTCCTTTATATCACTAAGAAATCACGCCTCTTTTCATTTAGAACCTTTAAAGAGTGCTATCATTTTATCTTGAACTGTTTAGGATTGCCGACTCTGATTACGCTTATTCTGGGATTATTTGGCCAAAATATGTCAACCCTGATTACTGTACAAAACATTCTTTTTGTTCTGTATCTGGTCACTATCTTTTATAAAACACATTTCCGTGATCCAGATTACCATAAATAGGAGATTTTTATGCCCGTTACGATTAAAGACGTGGCCAAGGCTGCTGGTGTTTCACCTTCAACCGTAACCCGTGTTATTCAAAATAAATCAACCATTAGCGACGAAACAAAAAAACGCGTTCGCAAGGCTATGAAAGAGCTCAATTACCATCCCAACCTCAATGCTCGCAGCTTGGTAAGTAGCTATACTCAGGTGATTGGTTTGGTTCTTCCTGACGACTCAGACGCCTTCTACCAGAATCCTTTCTTTCCATCGGTTCTACGTGGCATCTCTCAAGTCGCATCTGAAAACCACTATGCCATTCAGATCGCAACAGGAAAAGATGAGAAGGAGCGTCTCAACGCTATTTCACAAATGGTCTACGGCAAGCGTGTAGATGGGCTAATCTTTCTCTATGCCCAAGAAGAAGACCCTCTCGTAAAACTCGTAGCAGAAGAACAGTTCCCCTTCCTTATCTTAGGTAAATCTCTATCTCCTTTCATCCCACTTGTCGACAACGACAATGTTCAAGCTGGTTTTGATGCAACCGAATATTTCATCAAAAAAGGCTGCAAACGCATTGCCTTTATCGGAGGAAGTAAAAAGCTCTTCGTGACCAAAGACCGTTTAACAGGCTATGAACAGGCGCTTAAACATTACAAACTTACCACTGACACCAATCGCATCTACTTTGCAGACGAGTTTCTGGAAGAAAAGGGCTATAAATTTAGCAAGCGATTATTCAAGCACGATCCACAAATTGATGCCATCATCACAACCGATAGCCTCCTAGCTGAAGGGGTCTGTGACTACATCGCTAAGCACCAGCTGGATGTCCCTGTTCTCAGCTTTGACTCGGTTAATCCTAAGCTCAATTTGGTAGCCTATATAGATATCAATAGCCTAGCCCTCGGACGCACTTCTTTAGAAACTATTCTCTGTATCATCAATGATTCTAAAGAAAATAGACAAATCTGCTACCGCCAGTTGATTGCCCACAAAATTATTGAAAAATAAGAGGCTGGTCAAAAAATCTTTAAAAGCAAAAACGCATACTATCAGGTGTTTAAAAACTTGATAGTATGCGTTTTATTGTGGGAAGACTCATTTTAAGTACTAGTCACTAGTTATCTATCTCAACAAATCTTCCTAGAATATGAACATTCTCTGATACAGAGACAAAGGCACCTGGGTCCACTTGTGTCATAATCTGTTTAAATTCATTAAACTCTGCACGTGTAATGACAGTGATTAAAACTGCCTTTCTCTCATGATTATAGGTTCCTTCTGCATCGTGGATCATGGTTGCGCCGCGGTGCAATTTTTTATGGATTTTCTCAATTACCTTCTCTGGATGATTGGTCACAATCATGGCCTGCATGCGTTTTTGCTTGGTAAAGACAGCGTCTGTCACACGGCTAGAGACAAAGATGGTAATCATAGAGTAGAGAGCGTATTTCCAACCAAAGGTCAAACCTGCTATCAGCATGATGGTCCCATTTACCAAGAAAGAAATACTACCGACATTCTTACCTGTTTTCTTGCGAATGGTCAGGCTGACGATATCCGTTCCCCCACTGGAGATATTGTTGCGAAGAGCAAAACCAATCCCCAAGCCCATAACAACGCCCCCAAAAAGGGCATTGATAATGGGATCCTCCGTCAAGGTTGCCACAGGGACAAACTGGATAAAGAAGGAACTCATAGACACCGTGATAAATGTAAAGACGGTGAACTTATGGCCAATCTGATACCAGGCCAAGACCATCAAAGGGAAGTTAATGGCGTAAAAGGTTAGCGAAATTGGTATATGAAAACCAAACCAGTGATTACTCAAGGCAGAGATAATCTGTGCCAAACCTGTCGCACCACTCGAATACACATGCCCCGGTTGGAAAAAGAAATTGACCGCTACTGCTGATAAAAATCCATAGACCAGAGAGGCCGAAATCTTCTCATCATATTTCTCACGAGAGATGCTTTGTAAGACACGTAAAATTTTTATCTGATAAGCAAAGCGGCGCAGATAATAGCGCCACCGCTTAATTCGTTTTGCTTGTTTCATCTTCTTCTACTCAACATTTCAAACATTAAAGCAAGAGGGTTTCAATTGAATCTCTAGTTCCTCTAGTTGTTTGAGTGCTACTGTTGATGGAGCTTGTGTCATTGGGTCACTTGCCTTGTTGTTCTTAGGAAAGGCAATGACTTCACGGATATTTTCTTCTCCAGCAAGCAACATGACAAAGCGGTCAAGACCGATAGCCAAGCCACCGTGTGGTGGGAAACCATAGTCCATGGCTTCAAGAAGGAAGCCAAACTGGTCATTTGCTTCTTCGGCTGAGAAACCAAGAGCCTTGAACATGCGTTCTTGAAGGTCTTTTTGATTGATACGAAGGCTACCACCACCAAGCTCATAACCGTTCAAGACGATATCGTAAGCAATGGCACGAACCTTAGCCAAATCACCTTCTAATTCGTGAGCAGTCTCTTCCTGTGGAAGTGTGAATGGATGGTGGGCGCTCATGTAACGGCCTTCTTCTTCAGACCATTCAAACATTGGCCAGTCAACCACCCAAAGGAAGTTGAATTTATCGTTATCAATCAAGCCAAGCTCTTTGGCAATACGTCCACGAAGGGCACCAAGAGTTGCGTTAGCTACTTCAAGCGTATCCGCCACAAAGAGAACCAAGTCCTTATCTTCAAGAGCAAGTGCTGCTGTCAATTCTGCTTGGATGTTAGTCAAGAACTTGGCAACGGGTCCGTTTAATTCTCCATCAACCACCTTGACCCAAGCAAGACCTTTGGCACCATACTGTTTGGCTACTTCCGTCATCTTGTCGATGTCTTTACGTGAATAGTTGTCCGCAGCTCTTTTGACTACAATTGCTTTAACGGCAGGTGCTTCTGAAAAGACTTTAAAGTCTACACCTTTGACAACTTCTGTTAAGTCCTGAAGCAACATGTCAAAACGGGTATCAGGTTTATCAGAACCGTAAAGAGCCATAGCATCATCATACTTCATACGTGGGAAAGGCAGAGTGACTTCAATGCCTTTTGTTTCCTTCATCACGCGCGCAATCAAACCTTCTGTGATATCTTGGATTTCTTGCTCAGTAAGGAAGGACGTTTCCAAGTCGATCTGGGTAAACTCAGGTTGTCGGTCACCACGCAAGTCCTCATCACGGAAACATTTAACGATTTGGTAATAACGGTCAAAACCAGCATTCATCAACAATTGCTTAGTGATTTGTGGACTTTGTGGAAGAGCGTAAAAATGTCCTTTATTAACACGAGATGGTACCAAGTAGTCACGCGCCCCTTCTGGCGTTGACTTAGAAAGAAATGGTGTCTCCACGTCGATAAACTCCAACTCATCCAAGTAGTTGCGAATAGAGTGGGTCACCTTAGCACGAAGTTTGAGATTTTCCAACATCTCTGGACGACGAAGGTCAAGGTAACGGTAACGCAAACGCGTATCGTCATTGGCCTCAATACCATCCTTAATCTCAAATGGTGTTGTCTTAGCTGTATTAAGCACTGTCAAAGCCGTCACGTTTAACTCAACTGCACCAGTTGGCAACTTATCATTGGCTTGCTCACGCGCAGCAACTTGACCAGTCACCTCGATAACAAATTCGCTACGAAGGCTTTCAGCTGTTGCCATAACCTCTGCAGAGACTTTTTCAGGGTTGATAACCAACTGCATGATTCCTTCACGGTCACGAAGGTCGATAAAGATCAAACCACCAAGGTCACGACGACGGCCAACCCATCCTTTCAAGGTTATTTCTTGTCCGATGTGTTCCTCACGAACACGACCAGCATACATACTACGTTTCATTGTTTCTCTCCTCTTTTATTCTGTTACTATTTTACCATAAAAGCGCAGGCTCTTCATGAAAATCAGCAGAAAAGTTTGCCAGTCTTTAAAAATTAGCGCCCATACAAAAAATCCGATGAAGTTCACCGGACTCTTTTATTTTGAATTGTTGCCTGCTTTACGCTTTTCAGCAATTTCGGCTGCCTTTCGAGGCAAGACAATTTCCGTTATGTAAGCCGTCCCAAAACGCAGTACACCTGCAATAGGGGCAAAGACAACTGCTAGATAATTGTAGAAGAAATCGCCTTTGAAGGCATAAGCTAGTGCCCCGATAATGAAAAATAGAACAACTGCTTGAATCACTGCTAATAAAATTACTCGTTTCATGTGACCTCCTGACTCTATTATAGCATGAGAATCATCAAAAAGCCGACTAAATTATTCAAAGCGTGAAGAGAAATACTGTAGACCAGACCTTTTCTGCTAATATAAGCCAAGCCTAAACTAAAACCAAGGCTAAAATAGACAAAAAATTGTTGCACATCACCTGGGAAATGAATCAAAGCAAACAAAACACTGGATACCAGAAGAAAAATCAGAGTTTGTTTACTATTGTCCTGCTTAGGAAAGAGGTAGCGTGCTAACATCCCTCTAAAGATAAGTTCTTCCGTCAAAGGAGCAAAAATAACGACCGCAAAGAATGAGAAAAGTGGTTGAGATAAGGTCAAGTCTATCGCTATTTGCTGATTTACTGAAGGGTCATTTGGCAAGAAAAACTGGACAACCAGAGATAAGAACCAAACCAAGGCAGGAAGCCAAATAAATCGGTTGAAGTCGCTCTTCTCAATATGGACAGAACCTTTCTGGTACCATTTGTAAATGCCGTACACATAAACTCCAGCCAAGGCCACATAGAGCAAGGTCACAGCATAGGGTGAACCGCCTAAGGCAAGCGACGTAGTTGCGAGCACCTGAATGAAGCCATAGATGAATAAAAAGGATAGAATGGCTAGAATAAACCAGCCGAGGTTTTTAAGTAATTTCATAAAAGTCTCCTATCTTGCTTTATAACTGTTTTTCAATACAAAGAGGTTTGCTATTCCTAACACAAGTACCCAGGCAAGTAACATGCCGATGTTAGAAAAAGATATTTCTCCACCTTTTTTATTTAAAAGATTTACAATTGGACCAATAAAAGAGTAATCCAATACTTTCTGAACCGTATCATTTTGAAGAGCAAACATGGGTAAAAAAGAGACGATAAACATAGGAAAGATACTATAAACTTGCGCTTTAGATTGAGTATCTGACACCGCACCGATTAGAAGGTTGAGAAAAATAACACTAATAGTTGCTAGGACCAAATAGATAACATAGGCAAATAAGTAACCTGATACATCCACTTTAAGATAGATTGGTAGTGAAATCATTCCAAGCAACATAATCAACATAGGGAGAATGAGCATACTGAAAGTATATTCTGTTGCTGTCACACCACTTAGGATGAGTGATTTAAGATTGCGCTTTTCCTTATCTTCAGCCATCATAATCGATACCATATAACCACTTCCCATGCTCAAGACCATCGTCAAGCTAGCAGATAGTAAAAACAGGCTCAATTGTCCATTCTTATTTAAAAATTCATTATATAGAACAGTCGCTCCAAAAGGCATCAATAGAGTCGCCAACAAAGTTGAATTGCTGATAAGAACTTGTAATCTTAACCATAGTAGGGCATTTAATTTTCTAAACATCTAACTTTTCTCCTGTCAATCTGATAAAGATTTCTTCTAAAGTTGGCTCACAAGAGTGGACCATCATCAAATCTGTCGTGTCTAAATGTGGTAATTCTTCAAATGGAACTATCTGTTCTCGTCCATCGTTATAAACCACACGTACTTTCTTATCCACATGGTACTTCTGGATAATATCTTGCGGACTTCCATACTCTATTAAGTTTCCCTTATTTAAAAGAGATAAGCGATCACAAAGCAGAGTTGCTTCATTCATATCATGCGTGGTCAGAAAGATAGTTGTCCCCGCCTGCTTTAATTCTTGAAGTAGGGTATGAATCATCTTGGATGTTGTAGGGTCTAATCCACTGGTTGGCTCATCTAGGAAGAGAATCTTAGGTGCATTCAGAAGGGCACGAGCCAAGAACATTCGTTGTTTCATTCCTGTAGATAGTTTTTCTGCGATAATATCTTTAGCATCTGCCAATCCAACCTGTTGGAGCACCTGATGTACTCTATCTGCCTTGAGGCCATATAACTTAGCGTAGATGAGAAGATTTTTATAAAGACTCATCTTTTCATAAAAACCACTGCCATCACTAACAATGCCAATTTGTTCCAAATCATTTGAGGTTAAATCTTGAGAATTCTTGCCTAACAAAACTGTTTTACCTTGATCTGCAGCCAACTGACCTGTCAAGACATTGATCATGGTTGTTTTACCTGAGCCAGAAGGGCCAAGAAAACCAAAGATTTCACCCTCCTTAATTTCAAAAGAAATCTGATGAAGAGCTTTTTTGCTCCCAAAACTTTTGCTTACATTTTCAACACGAATCATAGAAACTCCTTTATTTGAAATAGCGTTTTACCATAGGTAACTGCATCACATTGATATAAATATGGATTGCTCCGACAAGCAAGAAGGCTAGTAACTGAATCTCTCCTGTCAGTAAAGAAAAGAGAGCAATCAGAAAGTAGAGACCTGGCAAGACATAGTTATTTAATTGGAATAAAATCCGAAAACTCTGTTCCAAATTAGCCTTGCGCTCCCCTTCATCGTAAGAATCTAAATGCTCCAAGATATCCTTTGGTGTAGAGAAAAACACCAAACCAATCTGACGAACAATCGCAATAGTCTTAAAAAGATAATTTTGAGCATTGAAAACCAACACTAATCCCAAAAAGGAAAGGGATAAGGTTATATGGCTTATATCGAGTACAATTACTTCACTTCCTGAGATGAAAAGAGCCAATAAAATCGCTACACTTGCAATATTAAAAGCAATGGTTCCAAACTCGAGATTCCGATACATTTGCACATAATAGGTTTCATTCAGATCATCATCCATTTCCTCTTGGTATAAGGAATGAAATTTTCTGCTTTTCTTTAAGAAATTGAATGTCAAAAGAATGCTAATGAAACCTAACACTAAACAAATAGCTGATATCCAGGGTATCAAGATTTTTACATCTAACATAATTCCGTGGGATTCGGCAACAGCCTTAAACATCCCTACAAACATGCCCAAGAAACCTCCCAAGACAATAGACATCAAAAATAATAACAATCCACGTTTCTTTTTCTTTTTCTTTTCCATATTCATTCTCCTTATTTACTTGCTAGATTTTTGGATTTCTTTTCAATCCAGTCAACGACTGGGATAAGAGCAAAGTAGGCCCAGATAAATTGGTCGCTGTAATAGAGATCAAACCATCCTAGATTTGTTCCAATTAGTAGACACAGGCTGACTAATAGAGCTATGGCAACTACATAATAAATCACTTTATACTTGTTCATCATTTTTCTCCTTTTTCTTTAACCAGTTGAAAATGGACAAGAGGACTAAGTTAACCCAAAACAAATACTTACTTTCAACAAAATAGAACCACCCCAGTAATGTTCCAACCATAGCGAAAGCATTCACAATGAGGGCAAGAACACTCATATAATAAATCACTCTATACTTGTTCATCACTCGTCCTCCTCCAAGCGAAATACCGATTCGACTGTTTCGTTGAAAATTTGAGATATTTTCAGGGCAATGATAATGGATGGGGTGTATTCATCCCGTTCTAATAGACTGATAGTCTGTCTGGAAACCTCTGCTAGCTTGGCTAGTTCGGTTTGATTGAGACCATCGCGAGCCCGCAGCTCTTTTAGACGATTTTTTAGTTGCATGTTACACACCTACTTTCCGTCAAATTCAACAGTTTGGATATCCTCAATACGTTGCAACTTGATTTTTTCTTTTCCCGTCTTATCTACGTATCGTAGCTTGACCCATTCCTCATCAACATCCACAACTTCCCAAAAATTTGTTCCAAATAGTTCTCCAATGATTGTTGGTTTCTTTCCAATCATTTCTTGCAATAATCTCGACATTTCTGCGTTTCCTTTCTCTTTTCTTTCGATTACCTTTAACCTCTTCTCTAACCGCTTGATTTTCTTAGATTGACTCATATAAATCAAGACGAGAAAAGGAAACAAAATCCATACCCACATGTGGCTCCCTCCTATTTCTTAACTTGCTTATATTGTAACACATCTTTTTCTTTTTGACAAGCATATTTGTCAAAAAGTTTATGATTTTTGTCATTTTGCAAAAGAAAAAGGTCAGGAGTAATTCCCTGACCAGTTTATCTATCATTAAAATCCTAGTTTTTCAAAGATTTCTGAGAAGTTTTGGCTGATTGTCTCAAGTGACACTTGCACTTCTTCTCGGGTTTGGTTGTTCTTGACCGTCACTTGTCCGCTTTCGACTTCACTCTCTCCTAGAGTGATGAGAGTCTTAGCCGCAAAGACATCGGCTGACTTGAACTGAGCTTTGAGTTTACGGTTGAGGTAATCACGCTCTGCTTTGAAACCTTGTTGGCGAAGGGCTTGCACCAATTCCAAAGCCTTGGCATTTGCTCCTTCTCCCAAGACTGCTATATAGACATCTAGGGCGTTTTCGATAGGGAGAGACACACCTTGCTTTTCAAGAATGAGAAGCAGGCGCTCTACACCAAGTCCAAAACCAAATCCAGCAGTTTCAGGGCCTCCAAAGTAAGCAACCAAACCATCGTAACGACCACCCGCACAGACGGTCAGGTCATTGCCCTCAATCTCAGTGATAAACTCAAAAATGGTGTGGTTGTAGTAGTCCAGACCACGCACCATATTGGTATCAATGATATAGTCTACTCCAAGATTTTCCAACATCTGACGCACAGCATCAAAATGAGCTTGACTTTCTTCATCAAGGAAGTCCAAGATAGAAGGCGCATTCTCTACTGCTACCTTGTCTTCTTTTTCCTTAGAGTCCAAGACACGGAGAGGATTTTCCTCCAAGCGACGCTGGCTATCCTTAGACAAGGTCTCCTTGAGCGGTGTCAAATAGTCAATCAAGGCTTGACGGTAAGCCGCACGGCTCACAGGATTTCCAAGAGTATTGAGGTGTAATTTGACACCTTGGATGCCGATTTCTTTCAGGAAGTGGGCTGCCATCGCGATTGTTTCCACATCGGTAGCTGGATTGCTAGAGCCAAAACACTCAACACCAATCTGGTGGAACTGGCGCAAACGTCCTGCCTGCGGACGCTCATAGCGGAACATAGGGCCCATGTAGTAGAACTTACTTGGCTTTTGCACTTCTGGAGCAAAGAGTTTATTTTCCACATAGGAACGGACAACGGGCGCTGTTCCTTCTGGACGGAGGGTAATATGACGGTCACCCTTGTCATAGAAATCGTACATTTCCTTAGTTACGATATCCGTTGTATCTCCGACAGAGCGACTGATAACCTCGTAGTGCTCAAAAATAGGCGTGCGCACTTCTGCGTAGTTATAGCGCTTGAAAATCTCACGGGCAAAGCCCTCAACGTACTGCCATTTGGCAGACTCAGCAGGTAAAATATCCTGCGTTCCTTTTGGTTTTTGTAATTTCATAGGGAATCCTCTTTAAACTTAATAGTCTTATTTTACCATAAATAAAGGGATTAAAACAGTGAGAAAAAAATTAGGATTTAAATATCATTTTTGAGATTAAGAATCGTCAAAAGAATAGCTAGCAAGGAAAGACCAGCAAATAGCATCCACGTCAACTGTATATTCCATACGGCTACAAGTGAAAAACAGGCTGTTCCCACAGGTATGGATAAGGTAAACAATAAACCTAAAAAATTACTGGTACGAGCTAGAACCTCTGGAGCTAGATTTTTCAGGAGCAAGGCACTAATCTTTGGTTGAACTTTACCAGACACATACAGAGTTGAACAGAGAAATAGTAAACCAAGTACGACTTGATTGAATAAATTAGCTAGACCAATTAGACTGAGTCCTACGGTAGCCCACATCATCAATCTAGGCAAGGACTGCTTCCCAAAATAATCATTGCCCGTAAGGCTACTAATGATGATTGCTAACAAAACACAGAATTGATTGATAAATAGTGCCTCTGTATAAGAAAAATTCAAGAGAGAATGGCTCAAAAAGAAGATGTTATAGATGCTTCCTAAAGCGCCACCCAAGGCATTGATAAGCAAGACAGCAAAGAGCATAAAACCAAAGTTTTTCTGTCCACCTTTAAGAAAAACGAGACGTAAATTTCGATAAATCGTTAGGAACTGCTCTTTAATCGGAAGCTTCTCATTTTTTAGTGATTCACCATCAGCAGATGACATTGACAGGCTCAATTTGCTTTTTCCTAAAAAGAGAACAGAAGCTGATACGAGGAAAAAGCAGGCATTGATTCCCGCAACGAGGGAGAAATTGTTGACCGATAGACCTAAGAGCCAAACTCCAAAAGCTTGACCACCAATAGCTGAAATATAGGTGATGAATTGGGAAAAAGAATAAGCTTCCATCAAATCATCTTCAGCTACTTTTTCCTTAATAAGAGGCATGCGCAAACCACCAGCAAAATCACTGGCTACATCACTAATGACATTGATAAGGCAAAGGGTCGAAAAGGCAAAGAAACTAGCTTGCTGAACAACTAGGGCTGCTAGAAAAAATAAAATCGCCTGAAACAAACCACTATAGACCATCCATTTGACCTTGGTCCTCGTATAATCTGCCCGAATCCCTACAAAAACTGTAAAGAAAGTCGGAAGAATCATGACAATATTCGCCATAGCAACCGCAAAAGATGCTTGTGGCAGGGTCGATGCATAGACGATAAAGACCAGGTTGAAAATCGAAGCACCAAAAGCATTGAAGAAGCGTGACAAAGTTAAGAATCGATAAGCTTGATTTCTAAACAATAGTTTCATAGATAATCTCCCTTCTTGTTCAAAGTTTTATGTGAAGTATGACTATAGTATAGCACTTAGAAATTTTAGAGGAAAAACTTTGAATATATGCAACACACAAAATAAGCAAAAAAACGATAGAACTTTCTCGATGACCTGAGAGCAGTCAACAGTTCTATCGCTTAAAATTTCAAATCATTTTCTTAGTTTGCAGATATTCAACAATCGGTCGTTTTTCTATAGTATTCAGCAGATTTATTACAGCCAAGCATCTCAAAAATACGGACAGCATCTTCCATCTTTTTCTGACCTTCCTTGACTCTGCCTTGCTTGCTATCAAGGAGACCCTCTGCCCACAAATAGACAATTCGGAAATAGGTTTCATTTTCATTGTAGAAATGCTCTTCGATAACACGTTTAAAATAAGAGGCATTAGTAAATTCTTCACACTCAATGCTGGCTAAAAAGCCATTCAATAGTATAGTGTGAAAAAGGTTTCGATTGCCAGACATTTCCATTAGAAAATCAGATTTACGTACCATTTCTCGTACATATCTAGTAAAAAGAGAAACAGATAAAAAGGGAGAACTGACTGAAAATAAATTGAGTTCATAGATTCCCCAGATCTCGGTAGAAAACAAGTAGTCATGAAGGACTTTCCCTTCCTCTACCGTTAACTCTACCGTATCATCCATGCTCTTCATATAAGACTTAATCATAATGGCATTTAGAATATGTTTCTGTTTGTTTTGAGAATGGACATGCTTTTGATACTCCTTGCGATACAAGTCCTCAAGAGGAGCTATATTCTTTGGATCCAAGACATCTATGATTTCTTTTCTCAACTCAGAATCTGTATCATACTGAAAACCTCTCGCCAGAAAGAGAATTTCCTCTACACTGGCAGATATATTTCCCAAGGCAAATAGAAACTTTTCCACCGAAAGCTCACTCTGACCTGTTTCAAAGCGAGATAACATAGACGGCGAAAATTGTCCCCCAGTTGCTTGTCTCAGCGAGATATTTCTTGACTCTCGTAATTGTCTAAAGACTTTTCCAATCTGCTCCATAGACTTCCCCCTGATTCAGTATTTTCTTCATTTTATCATATTTTTCAGAAAATTCATCAAAAACTTGCCAAATTGTCAGAATTATGAGAAAATAGAGGATATTTATCACGTGGAGGGACTGTTATGAGAGACGATATCAAAATCAATGACCGTGCTTTGGCCTTGCAAGACCAAATTATCAAAAAACTAGAGAAGGTTTTTGATACCGATGTGGAATTGGATGTTTACAATCTAGGGCTGATTTATGAAATCAATCTGGATGAAACGGGTCTCTGCAAGATTGTCATGACCTTCACCGACACTGCCTGCGATTGTGCAGAAAGTTTGCCTATTGAAATCGTTGCAGGTCTGAAACAAATCGAGGGGATTGAAGATGTCAAGGTTGAAGTCACCTGGTCACCTGCTTGGAAAATCACACGAATCAGTCGCTACGGTCGTATTGCCCTTGGACTGCCACCTCGTTAAGCAGGTAAATCACTTTTGAAGATGAAAAAAAAGCAAGCCGAAGTTGGCTTGCTTTTTGATACTCAATGAAAATCAAAGAGCAAACTAGGAAACTAGCCGCAGGTTGCTCAA